>NZ_JBEOZT010000038.1:0-83624 GCF_040298265.1 Nonomuraea sp. NPDC001636 | reverse complement strand
TACGTCGTGTCGAGCACCCTGAGCGCGGTCGATTGGAATGCCGAGCTGGTGCGAGGCGACCTCGGGCAAGCGGTTCAGCGGCTCAAGCAGGAGTCTGGCGAGGGCCTGTGGGTGGGTGGCGTGACGCTCCCCCTGGCGTTGGCAGATCTGGGACTGATCGACGAGTACGAGTTCCTTGTGCAGCCGGTCCTTGCCGGACACGGGCCGACGTTGCTCGCCGGTCTGCGCGAGCGCATCCAGCTCGAGCCCCTGGGCCGCCGTGAGTTCCGGTCGGGGGCGGTCGCCCTGCGATACCGGCCCACGCGAGTTACGGCTTGACGTGATTCATCCTGGCACGTTGGCCGTTCCCTGGCGACGGGGCGGGCGCCGGAGACGGCCTCGTGGTGCGCGGCCGCCTCGGGGCTCGTGAAGGTGCCGGCCGAGGCCGTTCGCACCTCGTTGGATCAACGGGCTTGGGTCGGCTCATCCACTCGGTGGTGGAGCCCGTCGAACATGACGGCCAGAAGCTGATCACGGTGCTCGGGGGTCCGCTCCACAGCCCAGGCGACGGAAGCGATCAGCGAGAAGAGAGCCGACGCGCCCACATCGGGCCGGATCGCCCCCGCCTGCTGGGCCCTGGTCAGCAGTTGCGCCCCGGCGGCCTTGACGGCTTGGCAGGTGGCGTGGAGTTCGGACGCGGGGTCGGCGAGGCTGTCCACGAGGGCGTCGACCAGGCCGCGATAGGCCGTGGCGTGCTCGACGGCGGCCGTCAGCCAGGTGATCAGCGCTCCGCTCGGGGACGGCGAGGCGAGCAGCTCGTCCGAGCGCGTCCGCAAGCCGCGCAGGCTTTCGCCCAGTAGCGCCTCCAGCAGCGCCTGGCGGGTCGGGAAGTGCCGGTAGAGGGTCACGTTGCCGACGCCGGCGGTGCGCGCGATGTCGTTCAGCGAGGCGCCGACGCCGTGCTCGGCGAACGCCGCCCGGGCGGACGTCAGGAGCCGCTCGTAATTGCGTCGCGCATCTTTGCGCCCTACGGGCCGGGCCTGCGTCGACCGATCCGCCACGGGAACCCTCCACACATTTGCCAAAACGAGGAACCTCCTCATATGTTAGCCCACCGAAAGCGAGGAGGTTCCTCGTTTATTGTGGACACCATTCCGAGGAGTGCCATGACCGAGCACAGCACACATGCGGCGAGAACGGGATCCGGGCCGGCCGGCGCCGCCCCGCACCAGCGCCACCCCGGCCTGGTGCTCGCCATCGTGCTGATCTGCCAGACGATGTTCATCCTGGACACCAACGTGGTGAACATCGCCCTCCCCGCAATCCAGCACGACCTCGGCTTCTCCGCAGCCGGCCTGTCCTGGGTGCTCAACGCCTACATGCTGGCCTTCGGCGGTCTGCTGCTGCTCGGCGGTCGCATGGGCGACATCGTCGGCCAACGGCGGGCGCTCATCGGCGGAGTGGCCGTCTTCACCCTCGCCTCACTGGCCGGAGGACTGGCCACATCGGCCGGGATGCTGCTGGCGGCCCGTGCCGGTCAGGGAATCGGCGCCGCCGTCGCCGCACCGACCGTGCTCGCGCTGATCACCGTAGGCTTCCCTGACCCCGCGCGCCGGGCACGGGCACTGGGGGCTTACGCGGCGGTCTCCGGTTCCGGCGCCGCGATCGGCCTCATCGCCGGCGGCATGCTCACCGACTGGATCTCCTGGCGGTGGGTGCTGTTCATCAACGTGCCGATCGGCGTCGTCCTGCTGATCCTGGCCCCGCTGGTCGTCACCGAGACCGACCGCCACCCGGGCCGCTTCGACGTGGCGGGTTCCCTGACCTCGACGCTCGGCATGACCGCGGTCGTCTACGGCTTCATCCGCGCCGCCGAGCAGGGCTTCGGCGACGCGGTCACGCTCGGCGTGCTCGGCGTGGCCGCCGTCCTGCTGCTCCTGTTCGTGGCCGTCGAATCCCGTGCCCGGCAGCCGATCGTGCCGCTGCGGCTGTTCGCTGACCGCAACCGCGCCGGCGGCTACGTCGTGCTGCTGTTCGTGCTGGCCGCGGGCAACGGCATGTTCTTCTTTCTCACCCAGTTCCTGCAGCAGGTCCGCGGATACAGCCCGTTGCAGGCAGGCTTCGCGTTCGTGCCGCTGGCCCTGGTGATCCTTGCGTCCTCCGGTGCGGCGGCCCGGCTGCTGCCGCGCCTGGGCGCCAAGACGCTGATCGCCGTCGGCGCCGGGGCGATCAGCCTGGCCCTGCTGTGGATGACGCGGCTGACGCCGCAGACCGACTACGCCTCCGCGCTGCTCGGCCCCATGATGATCGCCGGTCTCGGCATGGGCATCTTGCTGGTGGGAGCCACCACCGTGTTGTCCTCCGGGATCCGAGCCGAGGATGCCGGCGCCGCCTCGGGCCTGCTCAACGTCATGCAGCAGATCGGTGGTGCGCTGGGGCTGGCCATCCTCGTCACGGTGTTCGGCGCGGCCACGCGCGCTTCGCGCGGACCGGCCCATCAGGTGCTCACCGAGGGGATCACCGCGGCGTTCACCGTCGCCGCCGTGTTCACCGCCGCCGCAATCCTCCTGGCCCTGATCATGAAGACCCGATCGGCTCCGGCAGCCGCAGAGGAGCCCACCCGATGATGCAGGAAGCAGCCTCATCTACGCCAGCGATGAGACACGGGAACGGGACCCGGTGCACGTTCTCCGTTCCACCACACTCTGCCCCCGACTCCAGGGAGCAGCGGCCCCGCCTGAATCCGAGGGGCGCGCCTGCTCTTCGGCGAGGCAGACTGGCGGCGCGACGCCACCCACCAGACCGGAAGTGGCGACTTGGCAATCGGCTCGCGAGGAGGATCGGAACGGCCGGTAGCGACTGCGGGTTATGGCTGATCAGCGGGCCGCCGAGGTCACGGGTCGTCGCGCTCCAGCCACTGCACCGCGGCGAGGAATCGTTCCGGGGTGAGCCCGGCGCGTTCTGTAGGTCTCCGGCCGAGATCTCGGCCCGATTGTCCCGCCTGGCGACTTCAAGCGCGCGAAGGAGTTTCCCGGCCCATGGTTCGGCGTCGATGCAGGGCCGGGCGGCCGCTTGGGCGCGGAGTTGCCTCATGTGATCGGCGGAGCGGGCGACCACCATCCGCCGTCCGTCCCAGGCGGGTTCGGTGGCGTGGTTCGCCGAGGAATCGGGCACGAGCCCGTACCGGCGGGTGTTCTCCCGAACGTGCCCCCAGGGCCGAAATAGCTTGCGTAGCGAACCGTCACTCTTTGTGGCGTGATCCGACGTGGCTCAGCCCAGGCCCAGCGACCTGACCAGGTCGAGCATCTCGGCGCGGTGCAGGGCGGCCGGGTTGCCTGCCACGGGGTGGATGTGGCCGTCGATCTCCAGGGCGACCAGGCCGTGCATCCGGCCCCAGACGCGCAGCGCGAGGGCCGCCGCGGCGGGCGGCACGTCGGGGAGATCCCCCTGGATCTTCGCGGCGTAGTCCGGATGGAGGTCGGACCAGGAGGTGTCTTCGGGCTGGTGGCGCCGGGCATGCGGCCACGCGGCCGCCACCAGGCGGGTGAGCTCGCGGCACACACGGCGGGCCGTCTGGTCGACCGGCCCGTCCTCGGGCGGCTGATAGCCCGGGACGGGATGTCCGTAGAAGAGCCGGAAGCTCTCCGGATGGGCCAGGGCCCACTCTCTGAGCCCCCGGCCCCAGGCCATCAGCCTGCCACCGGGGTCGGTGTCGGGCACCGCGTTGCTGGCGGACTCCAGCGCATCCGCGAGCGAGGCGGCGATCTCGCTGATCAGTGCCGTGATCAGGTCGTCCCGGGTGGGGAAGTAGCTGTAGATCGCGCGCGCGGTCATCCCCATCTCGCGGGCGATGCCCCGCAGCGAGATCGCGCCCGGCCCGCCTTCGGCCATCTGCCGCAGCGCGATGGACTTGATCTCCCGGCTCGTCTCCACCCGCAGCCGCTCCCGGCGGCTCATCATGCCCCCGGCACGGTCGCTCTCATCGATGCCCACCTTGAACAGGTTACAGGGATGCATTACCCTTCGGCGAGTCAAAAGTACACGCCGTGTCCGAATGAAACGGAGTTTCCATGCCTGCTTACGTCATCGCCAACGTCGACGTGCTCGATGAGGAGGCCGGCTGGGCCTACGCCCCCGTTGCCCAGCGGTCGATCCTCGACCACGGCGGCCGCTACCTGGTCGCGGGCCCCGTGCCCGAACCCGCCGAGGGCACTTGGGCCTCCTCCCGGCTCCTGATCATCGAGTTCCCCGACATGGACCGTGCCCGGCAGTGGTACGACTCCCCTGAGTACCGGCGGGCCAGGCAGATCCGAGACGGCAAGGCCCGCGTCGGCCTGCTCTTCGTCGAAGGCTCCCCACCCGAAGGCTTCACCCTTCCCTCCTAGGAACTCTCCGGGGAGGTGACCCCCGTGCGCTTGTCAAAGGCCGTGGGTGGACCGGGTCGACGACACCGACCCGCCGAGCGGGCCTTGGGGTCGGGAACATCCGACGAGCCGCAAAGTAGCTGTCCACGACGGCGACGAACCGGGTGAGGGCGGCTTAGCAGTGCAGGACGATCTTTCTTCGGGTGTGGCCGGTTTCGCTGCGTCGCATGGCTTCGGCGGCGTCAGCCAGGGCAGCGCGGCGGCGATGGTGATCCGCAGGGTGCCGTCCACGATGTGTTCGGCCAGTTCGGCGAGGATGCGGGCGGCGTCGGGCGGGAGGGCCCGATCGCGGACGCGGTCGGCGAGCCCGTCGCCGTAGGAGACAGGGACGGCGCGAGCGAACGCCGGTAGTCGTGGTTGGCGGCGGAGGTCGTGCCGATGACGGTGCCGCCGCGGGCGACGGCCGGCTGGACCGCGACGGTGCCGATCGCGCCCGCCGCGCCGGGGATGAGCAGGGTGTCGGCGTCGGTGACGTGCAGCAAATCGAGGTCGCAGCGGGCAACGCGGCGGCTGTGGCCCAGTCCATCGCGGCGGGTTCGACGGCGAAGACGATGCTGGTGGCGCTTGGTGGCGGAGGCCAGGAGCACACGGGTGTGCACGCTCGCACCAGTCGATGATCATCCCGTCCGGGCGGTCGACCAGTTCCTCGACGTGCTTGTCACCCGGGCGACCCGCGAGTACGTCCAGGGGCTGCCGTCGGTGCGGCGGGCGCTCGCGACCTTCCGCCGCGAGGGCTTTCGGCGCGAGAACATCGCCTGGTGCCGGCTGGCCTGCCAGCTGGCCATGGACGTGTGGGACGACGAGGCGTGCGCGGCAATGGCGGGCGGTCTGGCCGAGGCGGCCCGTGAGGGCGGCCTGCTCACGGTCTTGCCGTTCGCGCTGAACTCCTCCGCCGCTCACCAACTGTTCGCGGGCCGCTTCGATCTGGGCCATGGCGAGTAGGGTGCGGCCGCCGACGCCGCGCACCGAGCCGCCGAACCGGACGGGTCGGCTTCACCGTGTGGGTGCTCCCCGAACTGATCGAGGCCGCCATACGCGCCCTGGATGCGATGGGAGCGGCAGCGTTCGCCCAACGCGCGGAACGGGAGTTGCTGGCGACCGGGGAAACGGTCCACAAGCGCAGCCAGGGCCCGAGCGTCCAAGATCCTGACCGCGTTGCAAAGGCAGACGGACGCCGCCAGGGAGATCGGCATGGTGAGCGTGGTCTCCACGACCAGGATCCGGGCGCTGCATGGGGAGGTGTCGATTTAGGTGGGCCTGGTGGCCATTGTTCCTAGCCACATCTTCTCGACATGGCCTCGGAGGCGATGTTGCCGTCGACGCCGCCGCTCCGGATCGCCGACCAAGCGCCGTCACGACGTCGAAGGCGTGGACGGTCTTCGGGGGTCAGAGATTCGGAACGGAATCCGGCGTTAACGGGGTCCTCCCAGGTCAGTAACCCCCTGCCGCTGTGGTCTTCCGGAGGTGGTTGACGCCGGATTCCGTTCCATCGCACTGCTGGTGTACCTGCGCCGTCGCCGATCGCATGCAGAGCGTGCTGCGCGATCAGCTGATCCCGTTGGCCCGTCGGATGGGGCCCGAGCCGGAACAGGCGCCATTGAGGGCGGCCCTATGCGCCTCGACCGTGCTGGGACTCGCCCTGACGCGCTATATGCTGCGCTTCCCGGCGAGTGTGGCATTCACCCATGAGGAGATCGTGAACTGGGTCGGACCCACGATCCAGCGCTACCTCACCGCACCCACCCCCTGAAGAACACGTCGAGACGACACCGTGGCCTCGATCGCCGTGCTCGACAGCGCCATCCACGCCCGCACCGAAGCCGGAAGAACCTGGAACCGCTCTGGCTCTGGCGACCACACAAAGTGACCGCCAGAGACTCCGGCCCCACATGGACGCGCTGAACGATCAGCAAGCTGACCAGCACGGTCGCGCATCGTCAGATCTCCTCATCGTCCTCGCCCGCGCCGGGGCGATTGGGTAGGGCGAGGGTGTAGGAGCATGACGAGTATCCGAGCGAAGGTCCCGTCAGCGGGTGCCACCGCTGACTGTCCATGGAGGCGCCGGCCTCTTCATCTCTTGGGTTGAGGATCTCAGGAACAGCATGGAGTCGTGTGAACATTGGGGTTGAGGTGCAGGTCAGGCGGAAGGTGTCTCCGGTCTGGCCCGCACGGTGGTGAGGTCGGCGGCCTGGCGATCCTCGCCGGTTCGAGCTCGTGCACGAGCGGCTCGCCGGCCCGAAGCCCAAAGACCGCTCGAATCCTGTCTCCCAGGCCGGCGGAAGTGCAGCTCCTCGCCCAACGTCAGGAAGAACACCATGCCACGCAGTTCCATGATCAGAGTCCCAGGCCGTCTTGACGAAGCGGCGGATGAGGTCGCTCTCTGCCGCCCGAGCACCCAAGAGACCGGTGGGGCGTCCAGTACGGGCAGGTGGACGAGGTTGGGCGAGTCATCGAAGGGCAGGGCCTCGGCGACTGCCGCGACCCCGGCCTGGCCTGCGCCGACGGTCTTGAGCAGGTCGTCCCAGTCGGATGACCAGAGGCCCGCGCACGATCGCTCGGCCTGCGGAGGGTGACCTGCCTCTTCACCACTGCACCTCCACCGGTCGGCCGGCAGCGTGCCGACTTCTCATCAACGCCACGAGCGCTGAATCGGGCGCAGGCCATCCCATCCTCTCGGTTCGGGTCCTCGACGGTCGCCTCCGCAGCCTGTACGCCTGCTTCGAAGGGGGCTGATCCCTCAACCGTTCGCCGGGCTGTTCGGCACGGCGAGCACGGCCAGGGCTGCTGCGGCTACGACCCCGGCGCAGGCCCAGAACGCAGTGCCGTACCCCGAGGACGGTCCGCTGACGCCTGCCGTCAGCGCGGTCAGGGCCGCGAGGCCGAGGGAGCCGCCGACCTGGCGGGAGGTGTTGAGGACCCCGGAGACCAGCCCCGACTCGCCGGGGGCGGCTCCGGCCGTGGCGGTCATGGCGATCGGGGCCGAGGTGAGGCCCATCCCGCCGGTGATGAGCACGCCGGGCAGGAGGAGGCCGGTGAGCAGGCCGCTGTCCGGCGTGATCGTGGCCTGCCAGGCGAAGCCGACCGCGGCGATGAGCGTCCCCGCGGCGAGCAAGGGACGCAGGCCGACCCGGCCGAGCAGCCACGGCGTGCTCTTGGCGGCCACGATGATGGCGAGGGTGTGCGGCAGGAACGCCAGGCCCGCCTGGAGCGCACTGTAGTGCAGGACCTGCTGCATGTAGAGCGACAGGAAGTACCAGACGGCGAAGCCCGCGACCCCCAGCAGGACCTGTACCAGGAGCGTGCCTGACAGCGCGCGGGAGCGGAAGAGCCGCAACGGCATCAGCGGTGCCCGCGCGAACCTGGCCTGGACCAGCAGGAACACGGCCAGCGCCAGCACGCCCACCCCCATCGGCACCCAGGTGCGCGGCGAGCTCCAGCCATGCGCCGGGGTCTGCAGCATCCCGAACTCCAGCACCGACAGCCCCAGCGTCACCGTGATCGCGCCGGGCAGGTCCAGCTTGCCGCCGCCGGTGTCGCGGCTCTCGGGGAGCCGGCGCAGCGCCGTGATGATCGCGGCCGCTCCAAGCGGTGTGTTGATCAGCAGGATCCAGCGCCACGACAGGTAGTCGGTGAGGAGGCCTCCGGCGAGTGAGCCCACCGCCCCACCCGCCGCCCCGACCGCGCCCCAGGTGGTGATGGCTCTGACCCGTACCGGACCGGCGGGGATCGTGGTGGTGAGGATGGTCAGCGTGGCTGGAGCGATCACCGCCGCGCCGAGACCTTGAACCCCCCGCGCGGCGATCAGCACCTCGGCGGTGGTGGCGAGGCCGCCGGCCAGGCTGGCCAGCGTGAACATCGTCAGCCCTGCGACGAAGGTGCGCCTGCGTCCGAACAGGTCGGCCGCTCTCCCACCCAGCAGCAGGAACCCGGCGAAGGTGAGGGTGTAACTGTTGACCACCCACTGCAGGCCCTCCAGTCCCAGGCCGAGGGCGGTGTCCATGGCGGGCAGCGCGACGTTCACGATCGACACGTCGAGGACCACCATGAACTGCGCCACGCAGACCAGGGTGAGGATCGGCCAGAGGGGTGTGGCGCTCCGCTCGTACGTCGGGGCACCGGCGGGTTCGGTCATGATCTGGGATCTCGTGCGCGGCGGGGTCAGACGACCGCGACCGCGTCCATCTCGACCAGGCAGCCCGGGTTGAGACCGGTCACGGCATGGACGGTGATCGGGGGCGGCGGGTCGTTGCGGTTCCACGCCTCCTGGAAGGCGGCGAAGCTGTGGCCGTCGGCCACGGCGATGCGCCGGTGCACGATGTTCGCCAACGTCGCGCCCTCGCTCTCCAGGATGGCCGCGAGGTTGCGGAAGATCTGCCTGGACTGCTCCTCCACCGTGGGGCCGACGACCTTGCCGTCGTCGTCGACGCCGTTCTGGCCGCCGATGTAGATCGTATTGGCCGGCTGCTCCATCACGACGGCCTGGCTGAAAGCCGGGCTGCGGTGAAGACCTTCGGGGTTGATGTGACGGACGGTCATGTGTTCTCTCCTAGAAACCAGTTATAGGGGTTTCACAAGTGACACCAGTTATAGTGGTGTCACACGGATGCACGCAACCGGACGGGTCCTGCGCGCCCCCAAGGGCCGCTTCGTTCCGATTCGATGCCGGAGCCGTCTGCCTCGACTTCCCCCACCGCTGGTGAGGGGCGGCGCGAAGTTTTCGAGGGCCTCCACCAGCCTGCCGACCTCACCGCATGGCTGGCCGGGCCGCCGCTGGCCGTAGCGATGACGGACGCCGCCTGTCGCCAGTTTGGCTGGATCACGACAGATAGCCTGAAGTCTGCCGCCCGAAATCGGCGTCCACGTTCGAGGGGGAAGTCCCGGCCTGGCGTTCTGTCAGCTGTGAACGCCGCGCCCAGGTGATGGACAGCGACGCGCTCGGCGGCTCGGTCCAGATGACGAACGTTCCGCTGGCCACAAGCGCGGCGCAGGCAGCCAAGCCGCTGGCCCGTACGTCGATCGGGCCGGCAGATCGATGGTGAGCGAGGTTCTGCGCCAGGCGCTCCATGCACCACGAGGGCCGCCGCCGTCGCTCTCTTCCTGTCCCCCATTGTCCCTGCTATGTGGGACTTGCCATGAGATCATCTCCTGGGTCACGGTGGCTTATGCAGGAGCGGGACATGATCACGATCGGTGTCATCGACGATCACGATCTCATCCGACACGGGCTCGAACACGTCCTGGCTCAGTCGGAGGATTTCGCGGTCGTGCTCAGCGGGCGCGACCTGGCAGCCGTCGGCACCCAGCCCGAGCTGGACGTGCTGGTGCTCGACCTGTATCTGGGGGACGACGAGCCGTGCGTGCCCGCCATCGCCGAGCTGTCGCAGCTGTACAACATCCTGGTGATCTCAGCCTCGGCCAGACCCGCCGATCTGGTGGCCGCCGTACGAGCCGGGGCACGCGGCTACGTCACCAAGAGCGAACCCGCCGAGCTCCTGGCCAGCGCCATCCGCGTCGTGGCGGCCCGCGGCTTCTACCTGTCGGCCGAGCTGGCCGACATCCTGCACGCGCGGTTGTCGACGCTGACCAAGCCCAGCCCGGAGGTGCCGCTGGCGCCGCGCGAGGAGGAGGTGCTCATCCATATCGCGCAAGGCTTCACCTACGACCAGATCGCCCGCCGGATGGGCATCAAGAAGTCCACGGTCGACACCCACGTGGAGCGGATCAGGCGCAAGCTGCAGGTTGGCAACAAGGCCCAGCTGATCGCCGCCGCCCTGGACCGGATCGCCGAGCGAGCCATCCGTGGCCAGTGAGGCCGGCGCCCGTACCGACGCCGTGCTCGCCTGGACGGTCATCCTCTTCCGCGCAGGAGCCCTGGCCGAGGTGGTCGCGCTCAACTACGTGGGCGACAGTGGCTGGCGGCGGCACATTCCCGGCTTCGGCGGCGCGCTGGCGGTGCTCGGGCTGACAAGTGCCGTGGTGGTCGTGGCGTGCCGGCTTCGCCGCCGGCCCCCGGCGGGCCGGCTCGTCGCGGCTGACGCCGTGCTGACCGCCGGGGTCGGCGTCGGGATGACGGTGGTCGCCGGCGCCGCGCTCCGCGGGTCGGGCCCCGACTTCCTGCTGCCGTACATGTTGCTGGTGTCCATCGGCATCGGCGTGTGCGTGCGCACGCTGCCCGGCGCGCTGGCGGCCACCGCGCCGCTGGCCGCGGCCTACTTGTACATGCAGGCCTCGAGTGGCTTCTTCTGGCTGGGCGCGCTGCCGCACACGATCGGGTTCTGGGTCAACGCGGGTATCGCCTGGTTCGTCACCTCCCTGCTGCGCAGGAACGCCGCCGAACTGGACGAGGCGCGCGGGCAGGTGGCCAGGCTGGCCGCTGAGCAGGAACGTGCCAGGAACGGCCGCATCCTGCACGACCGGGTCCTGCAGACCCTGGAGGCCCTGGTCCGCGACGGGTGGGTGAGCGACGAGCAGGTCAGGCGGCACGTGGCCGCGGAAGCGAGGTGGCTGCGCCGCTACGTGCGGGGCGAGCACGACAGCGCCGGCAACAACCTGGTCACCGCGTTGGAGGAAGTGGTCGAACAGGCCAACCAGGCAGGGCTGAACGTCCAGTTGCACGCCTCCGGCCTGAAGTCCGCCGACGTGGTTCTGCCGATCGCCACGGTCGAGGCGGTGACCGGCGCGGTACGGGAGGCGTTGACGAACGTTCGTAAGCACGCCGGCACGGACCAGGCCGTTGTGCACGGCCAAGCACGTCGCGGGGAGATCGTGGTCAGCGTCCTGGACCAGGGCGACGGCTTCGACGCGCGGGGTGCGGGGTTGGGGTTGCGAGAGTCGATCGAAGGCCGGATCGCCGACATCGGTGGCACGACCGTAGTCGACTCGGCACGCGGTGAGGGCACCCTGGTCGAACTCCGTGTCCCCTCATGACACCACCCTTGCTGTCCCCCTAATTCACGACTGTTCGGATGAGATCTTCCTCCGGACACTGGCATGCATGAAGCCCCACCGCACCACGTCGACGGCACGCCGTGCCGGGAACGGGCATCCAGCCTCACAGAACGGCGGCGAGGGATGGGCGTGGATCCTGAGTGCTCTGAAAACCCTGGTCGAGACCGGCCTGCCGTTGACGGCCGCAACCTGACCCCCGGCCATTCCTCGTTTGCCTCGTCGTCCTCGGAGCCCCCATGACCTACACCTTCGACACCTATATCCGTGCCACACCTCAGCAGGTGTGGCAGACCTTCACTGACCCTGAACTCAGCCCGCACATCAACTTCGGCGCGACCATCGAATCCGACTGGCGTGCAGGCTCGCGCCTGCCCAGCAGAATCGGCGAAGGCCCGGTCATGGTCGACGGCATCGTGCTGGCGGCCGAGGCCCCCCATCGGCTGGTGCGCACCTGGCAGGAGCAGTGGAACCCGGCCGCACGGGCCGAGCCGGCCTCCCGCGTCATCTACACCTTCACCGAGATGGCCCACCTGACGCACGTGCACGTGGTGCACGACCAGCTGGACCCCGCCAGTGTGACGGCCGGCCTCACCGTACGGGCTTGGCCGATGGGACTGGCCAACCTCAAGACCTTCGTCGAGACCGGCGAACCGCTCGGCCTCACCTTCGAGCTGATCGCCGCCGTCACCTCCTGAGCTGCTCCACGCCCGGCCTGCGCACAACGTGTCTCATCTGCCGTTGCGCGTTTCGTCTCGGCGTTGCCCACTCCAGCACCGTGGGCGACAACGCCGCTGATCCTCCGCCATCCCTGGCACACACGTTCCTGACACCCCCGCTGGAGAGCCATGACCACCTTGTCGCGTTCCCTGACAGTCATCGTTCCCGCCCTGATCTTGACCACTGTCTCCGCCGCCCCCGTCCAGGCCGCCTGGCCTCGTGTCTCCTTCCTGGAACCGAAGGTGACAGTGCTCGACTTCGGCAACGCCGCCCAGGGCTGCGCGGGCGGCAAGGACGCCCAGTACAACACCGGAGTCGATGACAACGGCACGTCTGTGAACTGGACCTACGCCAACGGCTCGCACCGCTGCCTGGAGGTGGGCTATCAGCCCTACTCCCGCAGGGAGGCGTGCACCTACTCCTTCTACGTGCCCAAGGGCAACCTCGCCACCGGCCAGATCAACTTCCACTTCGAGTACGGCAACGCGCGACCTTCCCGGGGCAACGACGTCGTGACCCTCGACGAAGGGCCCGTCTGGTCGTGGCGCGTCATCGCCAGGCGCGCGGGTGTGACGCGCATCTGGTTCGGTGACGACAACGGACAGCGTCACCCGGCGAAGATCGGCTGGGGCCGGTCCGCCGCGTGGAGCATCAAGCAGGAATGCCCGGCATGACCGCTTCTGCTCCGGCGACGCGGGCCGGGCGACGCATGGTGCCCGAGACCGTGCACGCCTGCGCGTTCCTGTCCTACCTGCTGGCCGGCGGCCTGCTCGCGGAGCTGTCGATCGTGCATCAGATGATCGAGCTGGGGCTCCTGGCGGCCGACGACTGGGACGGCATACAGCCGCTGGTGCTGCTGTTGGCGCTGCCGATGCTCGCCGCGGCGGTGGCCGTGCACTTGGGCGTGCGTCCGGCCAGGCCGGTGCTGGCCATCGCCGCGTGGCTGCTGGCGGCGTTCCTGGTCATCCTCGCGATCGGCGTGGCGGGGCTCTCCTCAGTGCCTGCGACGGTCTGGCTGGCCATCCTGGTGAACGCTGTCGCGGCCGTCGTCGTGGCCAGACTGCCCTACGGCCAGGACGCCGACGCCTACCTGCGGGGGCGCGGCCTCAGCAGGGCCGAGGCCCGCACCGCCGCGCGGGCCCGGGGGCGGGCGCCGGGTGGTGTCGTCCTGGCGGCCGTCTGCCTGGGCTCGGCCGCTCTGGTGGGAGTCATCGCCACGGTGGACCTGGCAGTGAACGCGGGCGGATCCGCGATGCCGCCGCTGGCGATCGCCGCCATGGCGGTGGCGCTGGTCAGGGGGCTGCTCAAGGGCAGGCTGTGGGCGCGCGCCTATGCGGTCACCCTGCTCGCCCTCGCCCTTGCAGCCGGGACGGTCACGGTGATCGGCCTGTGGCGGGCCTCGATCCCGCGGCATGACCTGCTGGCCTCCGCGCCACCCGACGTGGGCCCGGCGGTGCTGACGGCGCTGCTGGTCATGGCCGTTGACGCCGTCCTGCTGTACGCGCTGGCCTGGAAAGACACCAGCATCGACTACTTCACCGCCGGCTGGTGAGCGAGGAAGCCTGTTCCAGCTCGACCGGCAAGCCGCGGACGATCTCGCGGCCGAGGTGTTCCTGGCCGCGTTCGAGAAGCGCGGGACGTTCGCCCCCGGCGCGGCGGCTGGCCGCGCCACTGCCCGACGGCGACCGGGACGGGGCGTCGGCGGCTTCGGCGCGGCCCAGTACACCGACCTCAAGGACGGCGGCAAGGAGGTGCTCGGCAAGTCGGGCGTGACGGCGTACAAGGCCGGCTGGACGGACGACAGGCCCGCCGTTGCGGCCGCGAGCTGACCGGTCCGGCCGGAGGCGCCGATGTGACGCGTCGCGGTACGCGGCGCGTCACATCCGGGGCCGTGCTGTCAGGAACGGGCGGCCAGCGCCTGCGTCAGCCGCGGACGCGACGTGGAACGGACCCGGACGGCCGCCGCTGCCGCGACCACCACCGCCAGGAGCGCGCCGGCGGCGAGCAGGGTGGTGCCGTCGGGGTGGACGAGCGCCTGGCCACGCTGCGCCTGCCAGATCAGCAGCCCGGTGAGACCGGCGTAACCGAACGCGGCCACGATCACCAGCGGAACCCGGCGCACCCACAGCGCGATCAGCGGCAGCACCTGCAGCGCGTGCAGCCCGACGAAGTGGGCCACCCGCAGGTCGCCGCCGCCGGTCGCCCAGCCCAGCAGCGGCATGCCCGCGCCGCCGTCCGCCGCGCCGACCGTGTGCGCGCCGATCGTGATCAGCTTGACGCCGCCGGCCAGCGCCTGCGCCTGCTCCGGCGTCGGCGCGGTCATCAGGTAGCCGACCGACATGCCCGCCAGCGAGATCGCCACCCCCAGCGGGATCGCCCAGGCCATCGCCCGGTTCACCCGGCGCTGCATCACCAGGAAGATCCCCAGCGCCAGCGTGAGCGCCCAGCCCAGGTAGGCGGCCCCTCCCATCAGCATGAACACCGACTTGTCGAGCGTGGTGGCGAAGTTGAAGTGGCTGCGCACCCCGCGTACCGCCTGGAAGGTGATCGCCGAGATCTCCGGCAGCACGAACAGCGTCACCGTGACCGTGCCCAGCCACCACAGGGTCCGCCGCCACCGCTCGACCTGGCTGATCATCCAGGCGAGGGTGAGCGCGTACAGGGCGAAGGAGGCGGCGAACTTGAACGGCTTGAGCCAGACCCCCTCGCCCATGACGGTCCGCCCATCGACCACCAGGCCGACGCCGCTCACCAACGCGAGCGCCGCCATCGCGAGGGCGCAGGCGACGAGCGGGCCGTGCCAGGTTCTCCAGCGCAGGGAAGTCATGACGTCTCCTTCAGATCGACTGAGAACAACCCTGCTGGTCAGGCGCGACACGAACCAGAGACGTGATCACCGGCTGCACATGACATCGTCATGAATCGGGCAAGCGGGTCGTGGAGACGTCCCCGCCGCATGGGCGACCGGCCCGGGCGCCGGCGCGAACCCCTCCTCGCTGAGAACCGCACCGCCGCCCGGGCGCAGATCAACGTTCCCGGTCGGGTGCCTCGGCGAAGCGGCGGGTGGCCACCAGCGCGGCCAGGTCGGGTGCGAGCCGCAGCTCCGCCGTGTCCATGCCGGGGTGGTCGAGCCAGTGCATCCGGGTCCGGTCGACGCTCCCGTCGAACCGGGGCGGCCAGTGCCGGGCCGGGGTCAGGTCGTCGATGACCAGCGTGCCGCCGGGCCTGAGCAGCCGGTGGGGGTCGGCGGGCGGCTCGCCGTGCTTGCCCTGGCCGCCTCCGTCGAGGACGAGCAGGTCGTACGGCGCGTCCCGGTGGATCTCCCGCCAGTCGCCGTGGACGACCGACACCTGTGGCTGATCGAAGAACACCTCGGCGGCCAGGGCCGCCGAGTCCGCGTCCCGTTCGACGCTGACCAACCGGGTCCCGGGCCGCGCCCCTGACGCCAGCCAGGCAAGCCCCACCCCGCACCCCGTCCCGGTCTCGCCGATCATCTCGGCCCCGGCGGCCAGCGCCAGCAGCAACCGTCCCTGCTCGGGACGGCAGGACGTCCCGAAGCCCGCCCGCCGGGCGATCTCGACCGCCCGCCGCACCAGAGGCGGTAATTGCGCGAGATCGGGGTACGCCGCCGTGCCCTCAAGTGACATCGGTCCAGGCTAAGCCGGCCGACCGCCCCACGGCACCCTTCGGTCGAAGCAGCCGACCGAGGGCCCGCGGACGAACTGGTGCTGGATCGCTTCGGCCACGCCGGTGGACGTCACGGCGACTGGCCGGGCCTCTTCGACCACGCGCTCTTGCTCGGCGGACCCGTGTTGAACGAACGCGGCCGCCGCCCCTTCCGCCGCGACGGGCGGAGAGGACGGAGCCGGTTCCGTCGGTGGCGAGCGGTCAGAAGGAGGGATGCGTGTGCACCTGTCGTCCCTCCACGTAGGTGGCGAGGACGGTGATGCCGCCCAGGTCACCGGGGGGTACGGCGAACGGGTCGGCGTCGGTGACGATGAGGTCGGCGAGCTTGCCGGGCTCGATGGTCCCGGTCCGGGTGTCGAGGTGGTTGATCCGGGCGGTGCCGATCGTGTACGCCGACAGGGCCGCCGCCACCGAGAGGCGCTGCGCGGGCAGGAACGGCCGCCCCGATCCGTCGGGGAGCATCCGGTTGACGGCGACGTGGATGCCGAGGAACGGGTCCGGGGCGCTGACCGGCCAGTCGCTGCCCGCGGCGAGGGCCGCGCCCGAGCGCAGGAGGTCGCCGAAGGGATACTGCCAGGCGGCGCGCCGGTCGCCGAGGAAGGGAATGGTCAGCTCGTCCATCTGCGGCTCGTGCGCCGCCCACAACGGCTGGATGTTGGCGGTGACCTCCAGGGCCGCGAATCGCGGCACGTCGTCGGGGTGGACGACCTGGAGGTGGGCGATGTGGTGCCGGTTGCCCTTGCGCCCGTTGACCTTGAGGGCCGCCTCGAACGCGTCCAGCGCCTCCCGGGCGGCCCGGTCGCCGACGGCGTGCACGTGGACCTGGACCCCGACGGCGTCCAGCCGGGTGACGTAGGCGCGCAGGTCCTCGGGCCCGACGAAGCTGATGCCGCTGTTGCCGGTCCGGCATCCGCAGCCGTCCAGGTAGGGGGAGGTCATGGCGGCGGTGTAGTTCTCCGCCACGCCGTCCTGCATGATCTTCACGCTGGTGGCTCTGAACCGTCCGGTGGTGGTACGGCGGGCGAGCAGTTCGGGGATCTGCTCCTCGCCCCGGTCCCGATCCCACCACAGGGCGCCGACCACGCGCCCGGTGAGCATCGAGGCGCCGGCGGCGGCTTCGTAGGCGCGCTGGACCTCCGGGCCGACCATCGCGTCCTGCCATGCCGTCACTCCGGCCTGGTGCAGGCGTCGCTGGCCGGCCTGGAGGCCGCGGAGCAGGTCCTCGTCCGTGGGCTCGGGCAGGTGCCGGCCCACGAGCGAGGCGGCGCCCTCGTGCAGGGTTCCTTGAGGGGTTCCGTCCGGTTCGCGCTCGATGCGCCCGTCGTTCGGGTCGGGGGTCCCGTCGTGGACGCCGCACAGCCGCAGGGCCTCGGTGTTGACCCATGCGCCGTGCCCGTCCCTGTTGGTCAGGTAGACCGGCCGGTCGGGGACGACCTCGTCGAGGGCGATCCGGCTCGGCGTGCCGCCGGGGAACCATTCCATGGACCATCCGCCGCCGGAGATCCAGCGCACCTCGGGATTGGCCACGGCGTACGCGCGGACGACGGCTAGGGCGTCGGCGGCGTCCCGCGCCTCGTGCAGGTCGCACCGGGTCACGGTGAGCCCGGCCAGCACCGGGTGCACGTGGGCGTCCTGGAACCCGGGCAGCACGGTCCGACCGGCCAGATCGACGATCTCGGTCCGCGGGCCGGCCAGGTCGCGCACCTCCTCGACCTCGCCGAGCGCCAGGATCCGCCCGTCGCGTACGGCCAGCGCGCGGCTGGGAGCGCCGGCCATGGGGCGTACCCGGCCGTTGAGGAACACGATGTCGGCAGATGTGTCGGCAAAAGTCATGAATGTCTCCTCAGAGCTGCGGGCGGGTGGGCCACGGCAGGACGCGTTCGACGGCGGCGCCGATGCGGAAGACCGTCGCGTCGTCGTAGCTGCGGCCGACGATCTGCACCCCTGTCGGCACGCCGTTCGACGCGAGACCGGACGGGACGTTGAGCACGGGGCAACGGCTGGCGATGTTGAAGACGGTCGTCAGCGAGTACTCCAGGTAGTGGTCGAGCTGGACCCCGTTGACCGTCAGCTTGGTGTCCACGTAGTCCTCGCCCGCGGGCAGCGCGGCGGTGCCCGCGGTGGGGCAGATCAGCGCGTCGTACCGGTCGAGCAGGTCGCCGAGCACGGCGTAGATGCGGCCCTCCAGCTCCAGCCCGGCCAGGAAGCCGTCCCGGGCCAGCGCGGCGCGCGAGTCCTCGGCGAAGGCGAGGGCGTAGGGCGTGAGCTCGTCGCGGTGCGTGGCCGCCACGCCGGCGACCATGGGGCCGAAGATGGCGCCGAAGTGGATGAAGGCCGCGCGCATGACGTCGGCGCGCCGCAACGGCACCTGCACCTGCTCCACGACGGCGCCGGCCGCGGCCAGCGCGTCGGCGACCGCGCGGGTGTTGGCCGCGACGTCCGGCTCGATCTCCCAGTTCCCCAGGTCGGGGGAATAGGCGATGCGCAACCCCGCGACGTCGCCGAGGCGTTCGGGGATGTGTGCGGCGGGCCGGATGGAGACGACGTCGGCCGGGTGCGGCCCGACGATGACGTTCTGCAGGAGCGCGCAGTCGGCGACGGTACGGGCCATCGGCCCGTCATGGCAGTAGTGGTCCAGGTTGTACGGCGACATCGCGGGCACCCGCCCGTAAGGCGGCTTGTATCCGACCGTGCCGGTGGCCGCGGCGGGCAGCCGGATGGACCCGCCGATGTCGGACCCCGTGGCGAGCGTCGCCGTCCCCGACGCCAGGGCCGCGCCCGCGCCGCCCGAGGAACCGCCGGGCGAGTAGTCCAGGTTCCAGGGGTTACGGGTGAGGCCCCACAGCCGGGAGTGCGTGTAGGCGGCGCAGCAGAACTCGGGCGTGGTGGTGCGGGCGTGGACGATCCCGCCGGCGGCGACGACCCGTTCGACGACCGGATGGGTGGTGTCGGCGACGTGCCCGGCGTAGGCCAGGGAACCGTCGCTGGCCCGCCTGCCCGCGATCGGCTGCTCGTCCTTGGTGGCGACCGGCAGCCCTTCGAGCGGTCGCGGCGACCCGTTGCCGAGGTAGGCGCGCTCGGCCTTCCTGGCCTGGTCGAGCGCCTCGTCGAACATCGTCTCGCTGAGCGCGTTGACCCGCGGCTCGACGGCCTCGGCCCGCTCGATGACCGCGGTCATGAGCTCGACGGGCGACAGGGCCCGGGTCCTGAACAGCTTCAGGGCTTGCGTGGCGGACAGGTGTGCGAGCTCACTCACATGATCTCCTGAAGGGCGCGCCGGTCGGCGGCGATCTGGGCGGGATCCCAGCCCGGCCGCGGCACGGAGTGCAGCAGCAGGCGGGTGTAGGGGTGCTGGGGGGCGGCCAGGACCTGCGCGGTCGGCCCGGCCTCGACGACCTTGCCGCGGTGGAGCACGACGATGTCGTCGGCCGCGTGCCGGACCAGGGCCAGGTCGTGGGTGATGAACAGGTAGGCGATGTCGAGGTCGCGGCGGATCCGCGCCAGCAGGTCGAGGATCTGCGCCTGGATGGACACGTCGAGCGCCGAGGTGGCCTCGTCCAGGATCAGCACCTTCGGCGCGGTGGCCAGCGCGCGGGCGATGGCGACCCGCTGGCGCTGGCCGCCGGACAGCCGCCTGGGCCGTACGGCGGCCTCCCGCTCGCCGAGCCCGACGCGCTCCAGCAGTTCCTCGCGCCGGGCCCGCCGGGCCTGCTTGTCCAGGGCGAAATGCAGCCGTAGCGGCTCCTCCACGCATTCGCTCACGCTGATCCGCGGATCCAGCGAGAGGTAGGGGTCCTGGAAGACCATCTGGATCTCCCGCGCCCGCGACAGCCTGGCCCGGCGGCCCCGCGGGGCGCGCGAGCGGTTCCGGCCCTCGACGCTGATCCGCCCGGCGTCCGGAAGCTCCAGGCCGACGAGCATCCGCGCGGTCGTCGTCTTGCCCGACCCCGACTCCCCCACCACGGCGAGCGAGCCGCCGGCCCGCAGCGAGAAGGAGACGCCGTCCACGGCCGCCATGTGGCCGTACGCCTTGCGCAGCCCCTCGACCTCCAGCACGTTCTCAGTCATGGACCGGCTCTCCAGCTCTCAGGCACGCCACCTGCGCGCGTTCCAGGATCTCCAGGTCGGGCCGGTGCTTCCGGCATCGCTCGACGGCCAGAGCGCAGCGGGCCTCGAAGGCGCACCCGGCCGGGGACTCGGCCAGTGACAACGGCCTGCCGGGCACGCCGTGCGGCGGCTCGGGCGACTCCAGCCGGGGCGTGGCCGCCAGCAGCCCGGCCGTGTACGGGTGCCGGGGCCGGGCGAAGAGCTCGCCGGTGGCCTGCTCCTCGACGATCCGGCCCGCGTACATCACGTAGATGCGGTCGCAGATGGCCGCGGCCAGCTCCAGGTCGTGGGTGACGAACAGCATGCCCATCCCGCGCGCGGTCCTCAGGTGGGACAGGATCGCGATGACCTCCGCCTGCGTCGTGACGTCCAGAGCGGTCGTCGGCTCGTCGGCGAGCAGCAGGTCGGGCTCCGCGGCCAGCGCCCCGGCGATCATCACCCGTTGCAGCATCCCGCCGGAGAACTCGTGCGGGTGACGGCGCAGCGCGGCTTTCGGGTCCTCGATGCCCACCGCCTCCAGCAGCCCCTCCGCCCGATCGAGAGCCTGCTGGTACGGCAGCCCGCCCGCCCGCAGTCCCTCGGTGACGAAGTCGCCGATCCGCCGGACGGGATTGATCGACGCCCGCGGATCCTGGAAGATCATCGCCACTCGGCGGCGGCGCAGGTCGCGCAGCCCTGCGGCGGTCTGCGTCAGCACGTCCTGGCCGTCGACCAGGACGCGCCCGCTCACGGCGGTCCGTCCGGGCAGCAGGCCGAGCACGGCCCGGCAGGTGACGGACTTGCCCGACCCGGACTCGCCGACGAGCCCGACGGCCTCGCCCTGGGCGACGCGCAGCGACACCGCGTCCAGGATGGGCCGGGCCGCCTGGCCGGGCGCCAGCCGTACGGTCAGATCGTCGATCCGGAGCATCAGCGCTCCCTCCCGGAGACGCGGTCGGCGATGCCCTCGCCGACGACGCTGAAGGCCACCACCGTGATCACGACGGCCGCGCCGGGGGCCAGCGCGGGCAGCGTGGCGCCCTGGAGCAGGGCGGAGGCCCCTTCGTTGATCATGGCGCCCCAATCGGGGACGGGCGGTTGCGTGCCGAACCCGAGGAAGGACAGCGCCGCGAGGTCCATGAGCGCGTAGCCGAAGTTGATCGCCGACTGGGCGAGGATCAGCGGGACGACATTGGGGACCAGGTGTCGCAGGCAGATGACCCACCCGGACCAGCCCTGCACCCGGTAGGCGTGGATGTAGGGGCGGGACATCTCGCGCAGGGCGACGCCGCGCGCCAGCCGTCCGACGTAGGGGGTGTAGGCGATGCTCATCGCCACGACGGGCGCGGTCAGGCCGGGGCCGAACATGGCGACCAGCGTGATCGCCAGCAGCAGCGCGGGAAAGGCGAAGACGAAGTCCATGGCGCGGGACAGGACCGCGTCGAGGACGCCGCCGGTCCAGGCGGCCAGGACGCCGAGCAGGGTGCCCGCCACCGTCGACAGGGTCACCACCAGGAGCGGGCCGAACAGCCCCGCCCGCGCGCCGTGGATCAGGCGGGACAGGATGTCGCGGCCGGACTGGTCGGCCCCGAGCAGGTGGTCGGCGCTCGGCCCGCTCAACGCGGCCGGGAAGTCGATGGCGAGCGGATCGTGCGGCGCCACGACCGGCGCCAGGATCGCCACCGTCACCAGGACGGCCAGGACGGCGACGCCGGCGACGGCCATCCGGTCCGCGGGAAGCCGGTAGCGGCGGTGGAAGGTCACGGCTGTCAAGAGGACTCCTTCACTAAGCCCTGCGCAGGCGCGGATCGATGGCCGGCTGCACCAGGTCGACCAGCAGGTTGGCCGCCACGAAGACGACGACGATCAAGGTGGTGACGGCCTGCACGACCGGGAAGTCCTTGACGGTGACCGAGCTGACCAGCAGTTGCCCGATCCCGGACAGGCCGAAGGCGGTCTCCACGATCGAGGTCGCGACGAGCAGCCCGGCGATCACCGTGCCGGTGACCGTGCTGATCGGGCCGAGGGAGTTGCGCAGGACGTGGCGCCGGATCACCGCGTTCTCCTGGACGCCGCGCGAGCGCGCCACCTCGACGTGCTCGCGGGCCAGCTCCTCCAGCATGGACGAGCGGGTGACCCGGGCCAGCAGACCGGCGAACGTCAGGGCGAGCGCGGCCGCGGGCAGGGTCAGATGCCAGACGCGGTCGACCGGTCCCTCACCGTTGCCGAAGGCGGGGAACCAGCCGAGCTGGACGGAGAACAGCGAGATCAGCCCGATCGCCGCGACGAAGGAGGGGGTCGCGGTGGCCACCCCGGTGCCGATGAGGACGATCCGGTCGAGCGGGCCGGGCCGCAGCGCGGCCAGGGCGCCGAGGATCAGCCCCGCGACCACGATGAGCAGCCCCGCGTAGCCGACCAGGAAGAGCGTCGTGGGCAGCCTGGCCAGGAGCAGCCCGGTCACGTCCTGCCGGAACTGCACCGACCGGCCGAAGTCCCCGGTCACCGCGCCGCCGACCCATTTGAGGTACTGCGTGAGGAACGGATCGTCCAGGTGGTACTGCGCCCTGATCGCCGCGAGCGCCTGCGGAGAGGCCGAACGCCCTTGGGTGAGGAAGGAGGCCGGGTCGCCGGGAGCCAGGTACACGGCGGAGAACACCGCGAACGACGCCCCGATCAGCGTCGCCACCAGCCCGGCGAGCCTGCGGGCCAGGAAGGCGCCCATCAGTTCGCCGACCCGAGCACTGCCGCCCACGGGTAGACGAGCTGGGTGATGCCGGTGGGCGCGCCGGTGAGCCGCTTGTTGAGGAACATGCTGTGCGGCACCTCGTACAGCGGGATCCACACCATGTCCCGGACGGCGATCTCCTGGAGCTTGGCGACCACGGCGGCGCGGGCCGCGGGGTCGGCCTCGGCGCCCGCCTGGTCGACGAGCCTGTCGTACTCGGGGTTGGAGTAGCCGCCGTAGTTGGAGAAGTTGCCGGTCTGCAGGATTCCGTAGAACTCCAGCGGATCGGGGGTGGAGTCGTACCAGATGGTCATGACCAGGTCGACGCCCTGGCGGGCCTTGGGGTCGGAGAACAGCGCGGAGTAGGCGTCGGGGGCCACCGCCTTCTGCTCGACCCGCAGGCCGATGGCCTGGCCCGCGGCCTGGACGGCGTTGGCGATGACGCCGATGTCGGGAGCCATCGTGCTCGTGGCGATCACGATCTTCTTGCCCGTCCCGCCGGCCTCCTTGACCAGCTTCTTGGCCCCTTCGAGGTCGGTGCTCAGCTCGGGGAGCCCGGCGTAGTACTGCTTGGCCGCCTCGGGGGCGATGCCCCATGCGCCGATCGCCGCGGGCGCCTTGGCCGGTGTGGCCACCCCGGCCACGCTGGCCTGGAGAATGGCCTTGCGGTCGAGCGCCATGGACAGCGCCTTGCGCAGCTTCAGGTCGCCGAGCGTGCCCTTGAGATCGAGCGGGATGAGGCTGACGGCCGCGGTGTTGGGGCCGAAGTACAGCTTGCCGCTGGAGGCGCCGCCCAGGCGGGTGAAGCCGGTGGTGGGCACCAGGTAGCTGCCGTCCACCTCGCCCGAGAGCAGGGCGTTGACGCGGGCCGCCGGGTCGGAGATGAAGACGTTCCGCACGGTCGCGGCCCTGGCCTTGAGCGCGGGGTCCCAGTAGCCGTCGAAGCGTTTCAGGGTGATCGCCTGCCCCTTCTCCCACTTGTCGAGGGAGTACGGGCCGGTGCAGTTCACGCCCTTGTCGGGGGTGCCGTACCCGGTGCCCTGCGCGGACAGGAACGCGGCGCTCTCGATGGTCCCGGCCGAGGTGCCCATCTGCTCGTTGAACAGGTGGTCGGGCTTCTTCAGGCGGACGGTGACCTCCATGGGGCCGGTCTTCTCCACCGATTTGACGTTCTGGTAGGACGAGACCCAGTACGAACCCACCGCCGGGTCCATGTGCCGCCGCATGCTCGCCACCACGTCGTCGGCGGTGAGCGGCGATCCGTCGTGGAAGCGCACGCCCTGGCGGATCGTGTACACCCAGCGCCCGGGGTCCGGGGACTCGGCCTTGGCGGCCAGCCCCGGCTCCACCCGGAAGCCGGGGGTGATCCGCATGAGCTGCTCGCACACGTTGGCGAGCACGGTGTTGGGCGGGTAATCGAAGGCGTAGGCGTAGTCGAGGGACTGCGGCTCCGCGTAGAGCGCCCAGGTCACGGCGTCCACCGGGCCCTTGGCCGGCGGCAGGTCCGCCGTGACGGTGAAGGTCGCGGAGCCGGCGGCTTTCGGGGCGGCCGCGCCCCCTCCACAGGCAGTGGCCGCCAGTACGGCCAGCGCCGCGACGGCGAGTCGAGCGGTACGCATCGGACCACCTCATCCTCGTGCGGGAAAGTGCCACGAGTATTGGTGAAGGAACGTTCCTGCACAAGACACTGAAGGAACGATTCAGCAACGGTCAGCGAGGTGGCGAATCGCCTGACATCCTGCAAAGATCGGACCTATGGACGAGCCAAACCGTAAGGTCGCCGCGCGCGTGCGCCTGGTGGACGTCGCCCGCGCGGCGGGGGTGTCGAAGACCACCGTCTCGGACGCGCTCAACGGCGCGGGCCGCCTCCCCGACGCCACCCGCGAGCATGTCCGGCAGGTGGCGCGCCGGCTCGGCTACCGGCCGAACGCCACGGCGCGGCGGCTGCGCGCCGGGCGCTCACGCCTGCTCGGCCTCGCCGCCCGCGAGTTCGTCGAGCATCCGTGGTTCTACACCGAGCTCGCCTACTTCGCCCGGCTGACCGCCGCCACGACCCGCGCGGGCATGACCCACGGATACGGCGTGGTGCTGCTGCCCACCACCGGCCCCGACGACTACTGGACGGACCTGCCTCTCGACGGCGTGTTCGTGGTGGATCCGGTCGAGGGAGATCCGCTGGTCGGAGACTTTCTCGCCGCGGGGGTGGCCGTGGTCTCCGACCGCAGAGCCGTGGCGGGGACACCGTGGCCGTGGGTCGACTTCGACTACGGCGCGGCCCTGCGCGGCGTGCTCGACCACCTGGAGGAGGGGGGCGCCCGGCGGATCGCCGCGGTCGGCGCCCCGACCACGGCCTGCTACCACCGCGATTCCGTCCAGGCCTATCTCGACTGGAGTGCGGAAAGGGGCCGCGACCCGTTGCTGGCCCAGCTCGACGGCCCCGGTTTCGAGCCGACGCTGGCCGCGGTGGAGGGGTTGCTGAGTGCTCCCGAGCCGCCGGACGCGCTGGTCGTGCTCGTCGAGATCAGCCCGTCGCTGCTGCTGGACAGGATCCGCAAGCTCGGCAGGTCGGTGCCCGGCGATCTGCTGCTGGTCTGCGCGACGGAGGACCCCACGGCGCCGTTCACGGATCCGCCCGTCAGCACGCTCAGCTTCCTGCCGGTCGAGACGGCCGACATCGCGGTCGGGATGCTCGTCGACCTCATCGAGGGCCGTGGCGTCGAGGGCGGCCGGCTGCTCCAGGCGCGGTTCGACGTCCGGGCCTCCTCCGATCCCCGCTCCGTGCCGGGAGCCGGGAAGTGATCACTTTCGCGGCGGGCGCAGGGTCGTCCACGCCACGGTGAGGGCGGTGCGGAAGGTGTCGGCCTGGCCGGGCGACAGGCCCGAGATCATCCGGTCCTCAAGCTCGGCGGCGGCCTCGGCGTGGGCGTCGAGCAGCGCCCGGCCCTCGTCGGTGAGGTAGAGCAGCAGTTCGCGCTTGTTGGCCGGGTTGGGCGAGCGGCGGATGAGGTGACGCCGGTCGAGGGCGCCGATCACGTCGGCCATGGCCTGCGGGGTGACGAAGGAGTCGCGGGCGAGCTGGGCGGCGGTCACCCCGTCCTTGTGCTGCAGAACGGTGAGCGCCGTGTACTGCGGCGTGGTCACGCCCGCGCCGCGCAGCATCTCGTCCAGGCGCGACCTGATCGCCAGTTCGAGCCGCTTGACGGCGTACAGCAGCGAGGGGGTGGGACGGGGCGGGACGCTGGCCATGACGAACAGTATCCCAGCCGGACATTGACAGGAAACCTGATGATACTTCAGCCTTCTTCATCAGGATTCCTGTCAATTGGAGTGCTTGTGATCCCTCCCTGCCCTGACCTGCCCCCGTCTCTGGCGCTGGAGCGCCGTGGGGACGTCGCGGTGCTGTCGTTGAACCGGCCTGCCAAACGCAACGCGCTGGACGACGCCACGATCGCCGGGCTCGGCGCCTTCTTCGCCGCCCCGCCCGCGTGGGCCGGGGCCGCGGTGCTCGCCGCCGAGGGCGCGCACTTCTCCGCCGGGCTCGACCTCGGCGAGCTCACCGCACGGGACGCCGCCGGCGGCCTGCACCACTCGCGCGGCTGGCACGAGGCGATGGGCCGGATCGACCACGGCGCCCTGCCGGTGATCGCGGTCCTGAAGGGCGCCGTCATCGGCGGCGGCCTGGAACTGGCGGCGGCCGCGCACCTGCGCGTCGCCGAGGAGTCGGCGTTCTTCGCCTTCCCCGAGGGCAGCCGGGGGCTCTTCGTGGGCGGCGGCGCCTCGGTCCGGGTCTCCCGGCTGATCGGCGTGCAGCCGATGATCGACATGATGCTCACCGGAAGGGTCCTGACGGCCGCGGAAGGCGAGGCCCGTGGCCTGGTCGACTACCGGGTGGCCGAAGGCGACGGGATCACCAAGGCCCTTGCCCTGGCCGAGCAGGTCATCGGGAACCCGCCGATCGCCAACTACGCCGTCCTGCACGCCCTGCCGCGCATCGCGGACGCCGACGCCGAGACCGGGCTGCTGCTGGAATCGCTCATGGCGGCCGTGGCGCAGAGCAGCCCGGAGGCCAAGGCCCGGATCCGGGACTTCCTCGACGGCCGGGCCGCCAAGGTCGGCCGTCCGGGAGCCGCCCGATGAGCGCCCCGCTCCCCCCGGCGGAGCCGCTGTACGTCCCCGGCCCCAAGCAGATCGCCAGAGCGCACGCCACCGCCTTCATCGGCTGGCTCGCCCGCGAGCGCGGCGTGACCGTGCCGACCTGGGAGGAGCTGCGGCACTGGTCGGTCACCGACGTCGAGGACTTCTGGGCAGCCGTGTGGGCCTACTTCGAGGTCAAGGCCCACACGCCCTACGACAGCGTCCTGGCCGAACCGGGCATGCCCGGCGCCCGCTGGTTCCCGGGGGCGACCCTGAACTACGCCGAGCACTGCCTCGGCACGCCCGAGGACGCCGGCCAGGTCGCGGTCGTCGGCCACTCCCAGACCCGGCCGCGCGTCGAGCTCACCTTCGCCGACCTCGCCGAGCAGGTCCGGCGCGTACGGGCCGGCCTGCGGCGGCTCGGGGTGCGGCGCGGCACCCGGGTGGTCGCCTACCTGCCCAACTGCCCGGAGACGCTGATCGCGTTCCTGGCCACGGCGAGCCTCGGCGGCATCTGGGCGAGTTGCGCCCCGGAGTTCGCCGCCCCCGCCGTGGTGGACCGGTTCGGTCAGATCGAGCCGGCCGTCCTGCTCGCGGTGGCGGGCTACACCTACGGGGACAAGAAGATCGACCGGCGCGAGCAGGTCCGGGCGATCCGGGACGGCATACCCTCGCTGGAGCACGTCGTGCACGTCCCGTACGGCGGCCTCGACCTCCCGGGCGCCCTGGCCTGGACGGAGCTCGCCGCGCCCACGGACCAGGCGCTGCGGTTCGAGCCCGTGCCCTTCGACCACCCCCTGTACGTGCTGTTCTCCTCCGGCACCACCGGCCGGCCGAAGGCCATCGTGCACGGCCACGGCGGCATCCTGCTGGAGCACCTGAAGAACCACGCCTTCCACTGGGACCTGGGCCCCGGCGACCGGCTGCTGTGGTTCACCACGACGGCGTGGATGATGTGGAACACGCTGGTCTCCGCGCTGCTCGTGCGCTCCTCGATCGTGATGATCGACGGCAACCCGCTCCACCCCGACCTGCGCGCGCAGTGGCGGCTCGCGCAGGAGACCGGCGCCACCCTCATGGGCGCCAGCCCCGGCTACCTGATGGCCTGCCGCAAGGAAGGGGTGCGGCCGGGCGCGGAGTTCGACCTGTCCCGGCTGCGGCAGATCGGCGTGGCCGGCAGCCCCTTCCCCGCCGAGGGCTTCCGGTGGGTGGCCGAACAGCTCGGCCCCGCCGTCCTGCTGAACGTCGGCAGCGGCGGCACCGACGTGTGCACCGGCCTCGTCCAGGGATCGCCGTTGCAGCCCGTGTGGGAGGGGGAGATGTCCGGGCCGAGCCTCGGTGTGGACGCCAAGGCGTTCGACGAGCACGGCAACGTGGTGATCGGCGGCGTCGGCGAGCTCGTCATCACCGCGCCGATGCCCTCGATGCCGGTACGCCTGTGGGGCGACGACGACGGCCGCCGGATGCGCGAGACCTACTTCAGCCGTTATCCCGGCGTCTTCCGCTTCGGCGACTGGTGCCGTTTCTCCGCCCACGGCTCCTGCGTCATCACCGGCCGATCCGATGCCACGCTCAACCGCGGCGGCGTCCGGCTGGGCACCGCCGAGTTCTACCGGGCCTTGCAGGACGTCGAGGAGGTCACCGACAGCCTCGTCGTCCACCTGGAGAGCCAGGAGGGCGACATGGGGGAACTGATCCTGTTCGTCACCCTCGCCGACGGGCTCGTCCTGGACGAGCCGTTACGCGCCCGCCTGATCGCGCGCATCCGCGCCGCACTGTCCCCGCGGCACGTGCCCGACGCCCTCCTGGCCGTCCCCGCGATGCCCTACGGGCGAACCGGCAAGAAGCTCGAAGTCCCCGTCAAGAAGATCCTGCTGGGCGCCGCCCCTGACGAGGTCGCCTCGGCCGGCTCCCTCATGGACCCGGCGGCGCTCGACGCGTTCGCCGCCATCGCCCGCGACCGTGCGAGGCGGCCGTGACGAGCCCGGCGGACCAGCCGGTCGCCGTCATCGGCACGGGCGTCATCGGCGCCGGATGGGCGGCGCTGTTCCTCGCCCACGGCCTCGACGTCACCGCCTTCGACCCCGCTCCGGACGCCGAGGAACGGTTGCGGGCCGCGCTCGACCTGGCCTGGCCCGCGCTCACCCGGCTCGGCCTGGCCGACGGCGCCTCCCGCGACCGGCTCACCTTCACCGCGACCTCCGGTGACGCCGTCGCCGGAGCGCGGTTCGTCCAGGAGAGCGGGCCGGAGCGCGCCGACCTCAAGCGGGCACTGCTGGCCACGCTGGACGAGGCGGCTCCGCCGAGTGCCCCGATCGCCAGCAGTTCGTCGGGCCTGATGCCCAGCCACCTCCAGGAGATGTGTCCCGCGCATCCCGAAAGGGTGCTCGTCGGACATCCCTTCAACCCCGCCCACCTGATCCCGCTGGTGGAAGTCGTGCCCGGCGAGCGCACCGGCCCCGACATCACCCGCCAGACCATGGACTTCTACCGCTCCCTCGGCAAGCGGCCGGTGCTCGTGCGGCGTGAGGTTCCCGGGCACCTCGCCAACCGGCTTCAGTCCGCCCTGTGGCGGGAGGCGTACTCGCTGGTGGAGCGGGGAGTCGCGAGCGTCGCCGACATCGACGCCGCCATCGCGCACGGCCCCGGCCTGCGGTGGGCCCTGCTCGGCCCGCTGGTCAACCAGCACCTCTCGGGCGGACCCGGCGGGATGGCGCACACCCTGCGCCACCTCGGCCCGCCCGCCCAGACCTGGATGGACGACCTCGGCACGCCGCGGCTCACCCCCGAACTCGCCGGCCTGCTCGTCGACGGCGTGCGCGCCGAGCTCGACGGCATCGACCAGGAAGCCATGGCGGCCGACCGCGACGCGCTGCTCGTCGGCCTGCTGCAGGCCAAGCGCCGGCACCACGACCTTCCCTGACGCACCGAGAAGGAACGATGACCTACACCCCGCGCATCGACCCGGACGCCATCGTGGCCCTGGACGTCCACGCCCACATCGAGGCCGACCACCACGGCCGCCTCTCCCTCGACGCCGAGCTGATGGCGGCCTCGGCGAAGTACTTCAAAGCCGGTCAGGACCGCACCCCGACCATCGACCGCGTCGCCGCCTACTACCGGCAGCGGAACATGGCCGCCGTGGTCTTCACCGTCGACGCCGCCACCGAACTCGGCCACCCGGCCCTGTCCAGCGAGGAGATCGCCCGCCAGGCGGCCGAACACGCCGACGTCCTCATCCCCTTCGGGTCCGTGGACCCGCGCCGCGGCCCGGCCGCCGTCGCCCAGGCCCGGCGGCTCGTGCGGGACTTCGGCGTGCTCGGCTTCAAGTTCCACCCGAGCCTGCAGGGCTTCACCCCCAACGACCCTGCCCACTATCCGCTCTGGCGGGCGCTGGAGGATATGGGCAGCGTCGCGCTGTTCCACACCGGGCAGACCGGCATCGGCGCCGGCCTGCCCGGCGGGCGCGGCATCAAGCTGCGCCACTCCGACCCGATGCTGCTCGACGACGTCGCCGCTGATTTCCCCGGGCTCACCATGATCCTCGCGCACCCGTCCGTGCCCTGGGTCGACGCGTCCCTGTCCATCGCCGGCCACAAGTCCAACGTCTACCTCGACCTGTCCGGCTGGTCGCCGAAGTACTTCCCGCCGCAGCTCGTCCGCCAGGCCGCCGGGCCCTTGCGGCACAAGGTCCTGTTCGGCTCCGACTACCCCGTCCTCACCCCCGACCGCTGGATGGCCGACTTCGCCTCCCTGGACGTCAAGGACGAGGTCAAGCCACTCATCTACAAGGAGAACGCCCTACGCGTTCTCGGCCTGCGCGCGGCGGGCCGATGAACCCGGCCCGTCGTGGCCGAGCACCCAGACGCGGAACGCCTCGTTCGCCGCTTCCGGCCGTCCGTGCCAGCATGATCGATCATGTCGGCATACGAGACGAGTGACGCGACCCTGGCCGCCATCGCCGGCCTGCTCGGGACCACCGCCGAGCACATACGGCCCCTCCCGCAAGGGGTGGCCAACCATGTCCTCCTGCTCGGCGACGACCTGGTCCTGCGCATCCCGCGGACCGAGCAGTTCCTTCCCGACCTGGTCAAGGAGGCCGCGGTCATCCCATACGCCCGGCGCGCCGGCGTACGCACCCCGGAGATCGTCGCCTTCGACGACACCTGTTCGGTGGTGGACGTCCCCTACATGGTGCTCACCCGGACGCGGGGAACGGACGTCGCCTGCCTTGAGCTGCCCGACGCGGACGCCGCACGTCTCTACCAGCAAGTCGGGCGGGAGCTGGGCAAACTCCATCGGCTCACTCCGGACACCGCCCCCGACCTTGTCGGCGTCCCCGCGAACGACGGCAACGCGGACCCCTGGGCACTCACCGGCCGCCTCCTCAAGGACGGCTGGCTCGACGCCGAGACCGCCCGCTGGCTCACCGGATGGTTCGACCGGCTCTCACCACATCTTCCCGCGAGCCCGCCTCCGGTCCTGATCCACGGCGACATCGCCGCCCAGAACCTGCTCGTCTCCCCGGAGACGGCCCGGCTCAACGGGATCGTGGACTGGGGCGACGCCGAATGGTCCGACCCCGCCGCCGACTTCGCCAAGGTCCCCCTCACCGGCATCCCGGCCATGCTCGACGGCTACCGGCAGGAAACCGGCATCGCCACGAGCCCGCCGAGCTGGGAGGCTCGCGTGTTGTGGTTCCACCTCACCTGGGCGCTGGGACGCCTGAAAGATCCCGTCCCGCGCCCGGGCGAACGTCACTGGACCGCCCCTCCCGCCAGCCGACTCCTCAGCCTGCTCCGCTTCTTCACCTCGGCCCCACCCGCCCCTTGGGCCGATCTGACCTGAAAGCCCGCCACCTGGCAGGGCCGCGCCGCTCAGACTCAGCGCCTGGAGGCCATGGCGCGGCCCAGGGCAGCCATCGGGGGGAATTGCTGTTCGCTCGCCTCCTCAGATGCAGCCCCCGGCCCCCGCCCCGGCCGACGGCACACCGGGCCCGCTGCCCGACGTCGCCCAGTACACCGGCATCTACCGGACGGCCCTGGCCGCCGACATGACCGACCTGGGCAAGCTCGGCTCGCTCACCAGCACCGTGACGGTCAGCGCGACCGGCGAGGCCGTGCCTGGTACCAGCCGCCCACGGTGCATCTCGGCGTGCTCGGCGTGAGCCTGACCGTGCTGCTGCTGTCGGCTGTGGGCGGACCCCTCGCACATGCCGTACGCCTCGCGCGCCGCCGCCGCAAGCCCGGCGGATCCAGTGACGGACCCGCACCCGCGGGCGCTTTCGGGGCTGCCGCCGAAGCCGGGCGGACGGCGCACCGGCGGCCGGTTCGCGGGCCACGCCTGGCCGGGCTGCCCACGTGGATCACGGCGGCGCTCGTCACGGCCTCCGCCGGATCCCTCGTAGCGATGTTCGCCGACTTCGACGCCAACCAGGCCGAGTTCTTCCTGGGCGGTCCTCGCCGGACTCGCCTACCTGAGTGGGCCGCCGCCTACGACCTGGTCGGCTGAGAGCCTCCGGAGACTCCCGCCGGACACGCCGGCGGCGCGCGGCCGGGACCGGGGCCCTTGATGCGCCATCGTCGCCTTTGGGAAGCGGTTCAGCGAGTCCAACGGTGGGCGGCGGCGTCGTGTTCGGCGGAGATGCGGGCGGAGGTTTCCTCGCCGAGGCGGATGTAGCGGCCGAGGCTGGCCAGGCGCTGGTGGCGGACGACAGTGCCGGTCAGGCGTCAAGGGGTGAGGCGCAGGGCGTGGATGTCGCCGCCGGCGCTCACATAAAGGAGGCCGCCGGCGGCGACGACACTGGGCGCCCGGCCGCCAGTAGGTATGCGCCATTTGCGCGCGCCGGTCATGCCATCCAGCGCGTGCACGGCGCCGCCGGCACCGGCGTACACGGTGCCGGCGTGCACGATGGGGCCTGAGACTCTGTCGGTGCCCACGGACTGCTTCCACCGTTCCACGCCGGTGACGGCATCCAGGCAGTGAAGGACGCCGTCGCCGTCGGCCAGGTAGACGCCACCCCGATCGACGGCCATCTCGGCGGGGAAGGAGACCGCGCCGGGCGCGAAGGTCCACCGTAGCCTGCCGGTGCGGGCGTCGAGCGCGTACAGGACGCCGCCCGCGCCCCAGGCGTAGACGGCGTCGCCGGCGGGCAACGGGGGGAAGGAGACGTCGGAGCCGACCTGGGTGGTCCACCGTCGGGCGCCGGTGGCGGCGTCCAGTGCGCGCAGGCGACGGTCGCCGCCGATGACGTAGACGACCTTGCCGGCCGGCGCGGTCGCGACACGGTGGCTGCCGGCCTTAGCGGTCCCGGTCCGCACGCTCCACCGGCGGCGGCCGGTGACGACGTCCAGCGCGTGCACAGTGCCACCGGCGTCGTCGATGTAGACGGTTGCCCCGTCAATCATGGGACGAGATCTGGAGAATGTGTCCGCGCTGTGGAAGCGCCACAGCTCGCGGCCGGAGACCGTGTCCAGGCCGACGGCCGTCTCGCCGTCGACGAGGATGACGCGCCGCTTGGCCACCACGAAGGTCGGGTCCTGCCGCACCGGATGCCGCCACCGCCGACGGCCCGTGCGGGCGTCCAGGGCGTGAAGGGCCCCCGGTCCGCCGACGAACACCAGGCCGTCGGTGACCCTGAGCGGCCCGCCGACGAACTCGGCGATCACGGTGGTCCACAGCGGGCGGCCGGAGGAGGCGTCCATCGCGTGGACCCGGCCGGCGGCGATGGCGTAGACGGCTCCGCCTGCCACCACCGGATCGTCGCGCAACTGGCCGTCGGCGGGGAAGGTCCAGCGCAGGTTGGGCAGGGCGGTGGATACGGGGCGGGGAAGCCGGTAGCGGGCCAGGAGTTCGTCCCGTACGAGCGGGGTCAGGAGCCGCAGGGCCGATCGCGAGGCGGAGGCGAGCCGGACGATGACCGGGCCCACGTTGACGAGCACTTCGGGCGCGCCGCCGGTGCCGGTGGCGGTGGACCGGATGTAGTCGAGGAGGTACGCGTCCTCCGTCATCGCGTCGTAGGTCTCCGTCCGCTTGATGTGGGCGGTCTCGGTGGCGAAGATCCGCGCAGCGACAGCGCTGGAGGAGGAGACCCACTCCACCGAGAGGGAGACGACCGGGGCGTCGTCCACGGGCGGTATCCAGTCACACTGGACGGGCTTGGGCAGCCGCTCGCCGAACAGGGTCGGCGTCCGGGGCGTGGGCACGTAGCCGTCCGCGACGGGGCGCAGGTCGGCGGCGGTCAGCAGGCCGCACGCGTCCGGCCAGGCGTCCGCCGGGACCCCGTCGAACAGCTCGTGCCCGCCGGGGACGCCGTACGTCAGGGTGTAGGCGGCGACGCGGCCGGTGGCGGACCGTACGAAGGCCATGCCGGGGGTCGTGCCCACGAGGGAGACGTCGGTGGAGGGCACGTCTAACGGCAGCGCACGCAGGCGGCCGGAGCCGGCGTCGACGGAGACCAGAAACGCCGGAAGCGGCCACAGCCTGGAGGCGTCGCCCCAAAGTGAGCCGTCCCCACCCGTCGCGGCCTCCTGGTTGAGGCGCATCGGCCGGCTCCAACGGCTGTCCCGGGCGGAGCCGGCGGCGCGCAGCGCCTCCTGCCCGGTGGACAGGAGGCGACCGTCGGGCCCGTAGAACGCCGAGACGTCGCCCACCGATATGCCTGTGTACCCGTCGCCGCTGACGACGAGATGGAGCGAGGGGGACCCGCTGTCCGTCAGGGTGCGGGGCGGTGAGGGCAGTGTACGCGTCCAGTTCGGCTGCAGCGTGGACGGGTCCACGGACGCGAGCCGGAGGCGGTTCCCCGCGCAATGGTCGAGCAGCATCACCGACCGGGCTGTGGCGGCGGCCGCCAGGGCGCAGCCCCGTGGACGATCCGTCCTTGCCACCGGCGTGCCCGTACGCGGATCCAGGGTGCGCAGCGCAGGGGGTTCGGCGAGCACGATGCCGCGCTCGGTCACCAGGATCGGCGGCCCTGAGTAGGTCCCGGCGTCCGGCGCCCGGTTCTGCCGTGAGGCAATGGTGACGGAACGCCGCCACAGCAGCGCGCCCGTGCGCGCGTCGTAGGCGTGCAGTCGCTGGCCGCCCGAGCTCTGGTCGTCGGTGAACACGACGACCGTGCCGGACGTCATCCACACGCCGGAGACGGGATCGCGCGAGTAGTTCCCGGACGTCGCCGGCGCCACGGACAGGGTGCGGATGAGCGCGCCGGTGCGGGTGTCGTGCACGCGTACGGTGCCCTGGCCGGCCGCCATGGCCAGCGCCTGCTGCGAGACGCCATAGTTCGGGGTGCCGTGCTCGTAGTTCACGAGGTCCGCCTCGGCGGGCGCCGACCAGGCCATGCGCCACCGGACGGGCGCCGGCCTGCCGTCGGGGGTGTCGGCGGCCGTTCCCGTCAGCAGCGCCGCGGTCAGCAGGACGACGGCGGCGGCGCGGGTGAACAGCATTTGTCCGAGGTCGTGCAGGTCTGGTCGGTTGGCATCGGCACCCAGCCGCCGCCGTAACCGGTCGCGCGGTAGGCGGTGCGGTAGGAGCTCGCGCGGCCCGTCAGCCGGAACGGGACGCCACCGGGCCCGTGGATCACGATCTCTTCCGACTTGTCCGCTGTCAGCACCGTGGCCACGAGGTCGAACTCGTAGTACGCCGTCTTGCCGACTATCGAGAGGCTGAGCGTGACTCGTTCATCCCGTTTCAAGTCAATCTGTTTCGTCCTGAAGTACGGGGTGCGCAATTCCTTTTTCGTGACGAAACGGACCGGCCGCCGATCGAGGTCCGCAAAGAGCTCGACGGTACCGGTCTGCCCGGCGCTCCCCGGGTTCAGGTAGGCGCCCTGCGCCGGCGGTGCCCGGGTGAGCACCCGCGGCTTGATGTCGATGATCCGCAGGCTGCTGCGGTTGCCGACCAGCACCACGGTGGCGGTCATGTCCCCGATCGTGGCGACGTGGTGGCGGGCCAGCATCGCGGTCACGTCGGCGGGGTCGGCCGCCCTGCCCAGCAGGATCGCCCGGTCGGCGGGGGTGGTCACCGGTTCCCTGAGCACGAGGGGCCGTTCGTCGTAGTCGACGGCTACGTGTCCAACCGTCAGCGGCGGTCCCCCGCGGACGCGGTCGATCGTGTCGGGCCCGCTCGCGGTGTACCAGGCGGTGAACACCACGCCGATCGCCGCGATGAGCGTGGCACTGGCGACTCCGGCCGTCCATGCGCGCGCGGCCTTCCAGCCACCCGGGCCCGCGGCCGGCTGAGCGGCGCCCTCCCCGTGGCCGTCGTCGACCGTCGCACCCTTTTTGCCGGTCATACCCGTCTTGCTCCGGCGTCCTTTAGCCATGACTGTCTTCCAGTGGGCCGTGAATGTGCGGATCTTGACCGTGCATCTTGGAGTATGCCTGACCACCGTTCGCGGCGCACCGGAAACGACGCCATGACGGCAGGCGAGCATGAAGGCCGGCTTGAGAAAAGCCTCATGAATATCGGCACGAATCTCCGCCGGCGAATGCGCAAGGGGCGCAAGGCATGCAGCAGACGGAAGGCTTGCTCGATATCTCAGCCCGTTCGACGTTCAGCAGGCCCTGGTGCTCGCCGCCCCACCGGCTGGCGTTGGCGAAGCACGTCCCGGGCAGAACGTGACTGGAGGCCCGGTCGGGCACCGGCCAGATCACCCCGCTGCTGGCCGGCCACTTCGCCGCAGTGGTGGGTGTGGACCTGGGTGACCTCCCCCGCGCCACCCCGTACCGACCTGGGACTGAACGGCCCGGCTCAGGTGACCGTCCACTGGCCGCAACCAACGGAAAGGATCACCACCCGATGACGACGACGGACCTGACCCCTCAGCAACTCGGCGGCAACTGGCTGCTCAAGGCCGAGGCCGACTACGACAGCGCGCCCTCCGGCACCGACTACACCGCCTACGCCAAGGCCGTCATGGTCTGCGCCAAGGGCGACGGCGAGATCTCGACGCCGGAGCGCGACTGGATCCTCGGCTTCTTCGCCGCCCTGGGCGCCACCCCCGAGCTGCTGCGGGAACTGCGTGACTACCAGGCCGACGACTCCTTCGAGTCCCTGGTCGCGACCACCGAGGCCGTCGCGGCCTCGACCCGTGCCCTGCCCTACTACGCCCTGCGTGCCTGCTCGGCCGACGGAGAGCTGCACCCCGGCGAGATCGCCTCGATCCGGGCCATGAACGCCCTGCGCGGCTTCCCCGACGACCTCGTCGACTCCTGGCTGGCCCTGCACGAGGAGGAACAGCGGCTGCGCACCCGCCGTCTCGCCCTCATCTGGCCCGACCCGTCCGCGAAGCCCTACTGATCCCGTACGTGCCGCTGGTCCGGCGGCGCCTGACGGCCTGAAGACCGGCCCCTGACCGCGCGTCCCCGCCGCTCAGGGGCCGTCCCCTGCCGGTCACCGTCGTGCGGTCACGGCTTTCACCCCACCCGGCGCAGGGCACGCTCACGGCGTGCCGCCACCGTGGAGCCGGACTCGCCGCGTGCCATCCGCCGCAGCACGACCGGCGCCACGAGCAGGCCGAGCACCGCCCACGCGCCCAGCACCCCGGCGGTCTCCAGGTGTCGCCAGGACGCGCCGATCTCGACGGCCACCGCCGCGTCCGGCAGCAGGGCCGAGCGCATCCCGAGCCCCATCCAGTAGAGAGGGAAGACCTGGGCGATCCACTGCAGCCACTCGGGCAGCGAGGTGATCGGGTAGAAGATTCCGGAGATCCCGATCAGGGCGAGGAACGGCAGCTGGACCAGCCCTTGGGCGCGTGCAGTGGCGAACACCGAGCCCAGGACGGCGCCGACGGGCAGGGTCGCGACCAGGCCGAGCGCCAGCACCCAGGCCAGTGCGGGCCAGGAGTCCGGGCTGATCCGCAGGCCCTCGACGAGCAGCACCGCGGGCACGAGGAAGATCACCAGGTCGGCCAGCAGACCGCCGGACACCGAGATCACTTTGCCGATCAGGTATGCGGGCATGCCGTGCGGGGTCGCCTTGGCCCGCAGCAGCGTGCCGTCCTCGCGGTCGGCGGTGAGCTGCTGGCTCATGCTGATCAGGCCGGTGGCGGCGTTCATGCCGAGGATGCCGGGCAAGGCCAGGGCGCCGAGGAGGAGGGCGCCGACGGACAGGTCCCGGATGAAGAACAGCGTGGCCACCATCAGGGCGGGCCACAGGAAGTGGGAGAACAGCTCGGCGCCGTTGGTGAACGACTGCCGCAGCTCGATCAGCCCCCGGGACCAGCCCGCGCGCAGTACGGTCGCGTTCATCGGGCCGCTCCCTCGGCCTCGCGCACCAGCGCCAGGTACGTCTGCTCCAGCGAGGCCCGGACGATCTCCAGCTCCTGGACGTCGTCGCCGTGACGGGCGAACAGCTCGCGGGCGAACGCGGTCGAGTCGGGCGTCCGCACGACGTGCCGCCGTCCGTCGCGCACCCAGCGCACCTCGTCCTCGCCGGCGATCCGCCGGGCCAGCCCGGCTGCGGTGCCGTCGGCGACGATCCGGCCGCCGTTCAGCACGAGGATGCGGTCGGCCAGCTTCTCGGCCTCGTCCAGGTCGTGGGTGGTGAGCAGGACGGTGGTCTCGCGGGCGTCGGCCAGGTCGCGTACGAGATCGTGGAAGTCGGACCTGGCCTGCGGGTCGAAACCGGTGGTCGGCTCGTCGAGGAACAACAGCTCCGGGCGCCCCACGAGCCCGATCGCCACGTCGAGCCTGCGTCGCTGGCCGCCCGACAGCGTCTTGAGCTTCTTGCCGGCGTGCTCGGCCAGGCCGATCCTGGCGATCAATTCGTCGGGGTCCCAGGGGCGCGGGATGCCGGGGGTGGCGTAGGGGGCGTAGTAGGCGCCGAGGTGGGCGAGGAGTTCGCGTACCTGCCAGTTGCCGTGGTCGCGCCAGGACTGCAGCACGATCCCGAGCCTGGCCCGCCACGACTCGTCGCCGTGCGAGGGGTCGGCGCCGAGCACGGAGACCCGGCCCTGCGACCGGACGCGGAAGCCCTCCAGGATCTCGATCGTGGTGGTCTTGCCCGCGCCGTTCGGCCCGAGCAGGGCCAGGACCTCGCCGTGGCGGGCCTGGAACGTGACGTCGTGCAGGACGTCGGCCGAGCCGTAGCGCATGCGCAGCCCGTCGACGTCGAGCACGACGTCGGTGCTCGTTGTCATGAGATGACCTCTCTTCGTGATCGGATGACCTCGTGCCGGGGCGAGGGCATGGCACATCGCGGCCCGCAGGGGCCGGAGCGTGGGGGTCAGGGGTGCCGGTTACCGGTTTTCGCGCGTCGAGGTCTCCTCGACGCGAGCAACCTTAGTTGACTATTCGAAGCTTAGTCAACCGGAGTTGCTTAAGAGGGCCACGCAAGCTCGTGGCGGGGGCGGCTTCTGCGCGGAGACACGACGGATACACGGCCGCGCGGTCGCCGATACGAAAGCGCGACGGCGCGGGAACCTTCGTCCTCCAGGGTGGACGACGTACGCCTGACGGCGTGCCCCGCGCACTTGGAGGTGTGCGGGCAGGACCGTCGAAAGATGCGACCATGTTCAGCACCCGTGTATCACCAGGCACCCGTCCGGCACGCATGGCGGTCGCGTGCCTGATCGGCCTGACGAGCTTCGCCGCCGCCGGCGCGGCCGACGCCCGCACCGGCGAAGAGCCTCTGACGTGGCGTGAATGCGCCAGGACGGCCAAGGACTGGCCCGTCGAGAACGACACCAGGACCGAATGCTCCATGCTGACGGTTCCCCTGGACCACGCGAACCCGCAGGGCCGCAAGATCAGGATCGCCGTGAGCCGGATCAGGGCCGCCGACCCGGGCAGGCGCCGCGGCGTGCTGGTCATCAGTCCCGGCGGCCCCGGCATCACCAACATCGACGCGCCGGCGACGTACGCCGCCGGCAAGCTCGCCCCGCTGGCCGCCGACCATGACCTGATCGGGTTCGATCCCAGGGGCGTGGGTTACAGCGGCAAGATCAAGTGCGCCGCGGCGGAGCCGTCGCCCGCCGCGTCCGCCAAGGGCCAGGAGTCGTCCAGCACCTCCCCCAAGGAGGCGGCGAGGGCCGGATTCGCCGAGACGGCCGCGTACAACAAGCGGTGCGCCGCCAGGGATCCCGCCTTCGTCCGGCAGCTGACCACCACGAACATCGCGCGTGACGTGGACGCGCTCCGCGCGGCCCTCGGCGAACCGAAGATCAACTTTTACGGGGTGTCCTACGGCACCGCGGTGGGCGTGAACTACCGGTCGCTGTTCGACGACCGGGTGAACGCCATGTGGCTGGATTCGGTGATGCCTCCCGTCATCGACCTCGCCGCCATGGACGCCACGACGGACGCGCTCTCCGAGAGGCGCTTCAACGCCTTCGTTCCCTGGCTGGCGCGGCACGACGGCGAGTTCCACTTCGGGACGACCGACGCCGAGGTCCGCGAGACCATATTCGGGTTGCGTGACGAGCTGCGCCGCAAACCACGCAAGGTGGACGCGAACACGGTGCTCGACGGCGAGTGGGTCACGCAGCAGCTCGGCGGCGGACCGAGCAGCTGGATCTCCGCCGCCAGGGATCTCGCCACCGTCCGCGAAGGCGGCGTCCCGCTGTCGGCGCGTCCTGCCCCGGGGGCCGCGAAGGTGTTCGGGTTCGACGAGAACCCGCTGGGCCTGAACCTCATCCAGTACCAGGCGATCTTCTGCAACGAGGGTGCCGGCGGCCGCGACTTCGAGCAGATGTGGGCGGCCGCGCAGGCTCGGAGAGCCGCCTTCCCCGCGACCGGCGGCTATTTCGAGCGCAGCGGCTGGTGCGGGGAATGGCCGTGGCCCGCGCGGCCGTGGAAGCCGGTCAGGGGAACCAGCCCCCTGCAGCTGTCCGGCCACACCGACGAAGACGTCACGCCGTACGCCTGGGCGGTGGACACGGCGAAAGCCACCGGCGGGACGTTGCTGACGGTCCAGGACGACGCGCACGCCTCGCTGCGCCGGCTGCCCTGCGCCGCGAAGGTGATCGATTTCTTCCGCACCGGCCGTACCGCCGCGGGCACCTGCCCCGGTACGCGCTGACCGCGGCCCCTCCCATGAACGGACTTGAGATGCGTGTGTTTCGGCGAATCGGCGCGGCACTGGCGGCCGCCGTCCTCGGCCTGACGGCCCTCCCCGCGCGGGCGGCGACCATGGACCTGGCGGGCACCGTCAACGTGGACGGCTGCTCGGGATCGCTGGTGCGGATGCCGGCCGGCACGGCCGACGACCGGGCCTTCGTCCTGACCAACGGGCACTGCTACGAGGGCACCTGGCCGGTGCCGGACGAGGTCCTGGTGGACCAGCCGTCCCACCGCGTGGTCGACCTGCTCGACGGCGCCGGCGAGCCGGTGGCCACCCTGCACGTGGCCAGGGCGGTCTATGTGACCTTGACCGGCACCGACCTCGCGTTGTACCAGCTGGACCTGACCTACCGGCAGCTGGAGCGGGCCTACCGCGTCCGGCCGCTCACGGTGTCGGCGGAGCGTCCCGCACCGGGCACGGACATCCGGGTGCTCTCCGGAAGCACGAAGAAGGTCTTCTCGTGTGAGATCGACACGCTGGTCCACCGGGTGCTGGAGGTGGGCAACGTGACCAAGGACGTCATCCGTTACACGCCGCGGTGCGACACCGGCCACGGCACCTCGGGATCCCCGGTCGTCGACGCCAGGAGCGGCCAGGTCGTCGGCATCAACAACACCAGCAACCACGACGGCGGCCGGTGCACGCTGGACAACCCGTGCGAGATGAACCGCGACGGCGTCATCGGCGTGCGCAAGGGCGCCGCCTACGGAACCCAGACGTACTGGCTCGCCACCTGCGTCGGAACGGGGAACAAGCTCGACCTGGAGCGCCCCGGCTGCCTGCTGCCCCGGCCGGACACGCGGCTCTCCGCACGGTGACCCGCGCCTGGGCCGTCTTCTCGCGTCAGGTGAACCAGACGATCTCCTGGCCGTGCGATCGGGCCCAGGCCAGCGGCCGCCCGTCCAGCGCGAGCACGTGGTGGTTCGCCTCGCCCGGCGGCGGCGGGAGCGTGTCGTAGGGCAGCACGTCGGGGGTCTCGTTCGCGATCCAGTGGCCGGGGAGCTCGCGTACCGCCGCGGCGAACGCCATCCGTCGCGGCGTCGGCACGAGGTACAGCACCGAGCTGTGGAACACCACCAGGGTCGCATCGGGTGGGGACTGCGCGGCCAGGGCCGGCAGGTCGTCCACCAGGTCGCCCCGTACGAGCAGCGGCGGGTCGGCTGCGACGACGGCCGCCGCCGCCCGCAGCCGGGCCCGGCGGTGCGTGTGCTCGGGCCAGATGAGGGCGTCGAGCCAGGCCAGATCCGCCGGGTCGGTCACGTCGAGCGGGTTCAGGTCCAGGCCGGCCCGCCACACCACCTGAGGAAGAGTGGCCGGCGGCGTCATGCCGGCGGCCGTGCAGGCGAGGACCGGGTCGCCGGAGCCGACCAGGTGATCGCCGTAGCGGTAGCCGTACCGGTCGGGGTAGAGGCACAGCCCGGCGGACGCGCCGACCTCCAGCAGCGCGAGCGGCTGCGGGAGCGCGTTGAGCACCGGCAGCAGGACGGCACACCGTCCGGGCTCGTTCGTCTGGGTGGTCCGGGCGCGCATCTCCGCCTCGATCACGGGCCAGTTCGCCACCGTGTACTCGTGGAACGCGGCCGGATCCGCGACCGGCCCGCCGAGCAGCCGGACCACGCCGAACAGCAGGTTCGGCTGCCGTTTGGCCGGCGGAAGCCCGGCGAGCAGGTCCAGGAGGCCGGGATCCCGCGCCACCGCGGAGGCCAGGCGTTCGTAGGTGGGCGACACTCCGTGCGCCTCGCGTGCGGCGAACTCGGCGTAGATCGCAGCGATCGTCATGTTCCGATGATCGCAGCCGGCTCCTGCCGCGCTCAGCCGGGTGCCGTCCCGGACGCCGTGTCCTGAGGGCTGCTGCGGGCATGGTCGTCCTGGGCGTGCGGGAGCCGGCGCACGGCGGCGGAGGCCAGCGGGAGCAGGGCCGCCGCGGCGTAGACGAGGCCGGCGGTCGCGGCCACCCGGAAGCCGTCGAACCTGTCGGCCAGCAGTCCCACGGCGAGCTGCCCGACGGGGATCGCGAGGTAGGACAGCAGGTCGTCGTAGGACGAGACGCGCGAGAGCACGTGTGCGGGAACGTGCTCATGAAGGGAGGTCTCCCAGCTGACGGCCGCGACCGAGGAGCCCAGGCCGGCGACGAAGGCGACCGCGATCAGCCAGGGGGCGTCCAGATGCGCGCCGAGCGCGAGCAGGGGGATCGCGCCGAGCGCGCTCATCAGCTGGCCCAGCCGCAGCAGGCGCCTGACCACCAGCCGGTAGATCAGCGCGCTCATGACCAGCATGCCGGCGCCGCGGGCGCTGAGCACGAACCCCCACGTCTCCTCGCCGCCGAGCTGCCTGGTCAGGACGGGGCCCAGGATCTGCCAGGTGCCGACCTGCACCAGGTTCACCACGCAGAAGCACACGGACACCGTCCAGACCCAGCGGATGCGGCGGAACTCGGTCCAGCCGTCGCGGATGTCGGTCAGCATCCCGGAGGAGGGCCGCGGCGCGGTCGGCGCCGCGGGGAGGGACAGCCGGGCAAGGCATCCCGCGGCCAGGAGGTAGGTCAGTGCGTCGAAGGCGATGGCGGGGCCGCCGCCGACGGCGGCGACCGCGATCCCGGACAGGCTCGGCCCGAGGATCTTCGTGGCGTTCCGCACCGATCCCAGCAGGGCGTTCGCCTGCCGTATCCGGTCCTTGGCGACAAGCTGCGGCACGATGCCGCGCAGGGCCGGCGTGGTGAACGCGGCGAGAGTGCCGTTCAGGAACCCCAGCACGGCCACCGGCAGCAGCGCGTACCTGCCGGTGAGCAGCAGCGCGGCGACGCCGCCCTGGGTGAGGGCCGAGCCCAGGTGGGCGGCCACCAGGACCGTCCGGCGCGGCAGGCGATCGGCCACGGCCCCGCCCACCAGGAGAAAGGCCAGCAGCGGCACCATGTAGGCGGTCAGGACGACACCGAGGTCGCTGGTGTTGCCCGAGGCGTCCAGCACCCCGAACGCCAGCGCGACCGGCGCCATCGAACTGCCCAGCAGCGACACCGCCTGCGCGGAGAGGAACCAGCGGAGATCGGTCTGTCGCAGAAGGGCTGAGAGCATGGGCAGGAGTCTGCAGACGTACCGGATCGCACACTATCGTTTCGGCAGGAGGCGAAAGATGACGCTGCTGCGGTTGAGCACCCTGGCCCTCTCGCGGTCGCGGTTCGCGCTGTCGCCGCTCGCCGAGACGCTGGGGTCGCTGATGGTGCTCGACAAGCCCTGCACCGACCCGTGGCTGGCGTCCTGGTACGGCCGCCACCGCGGCGCGTTCCGCGCCGTCCTGGAGGCCGACCCCTTCGCCGCGGGCCTGGTCAGACTGCTGAGCTCGACCAAGTGGCTGCCGAGCCACGTGGTGCTCCCGCCGGCAGGTGGCATGCGCACCACTCTGGAGAGCGAGCTCGCGTCGGTCGCGCAGGTGCCCGACGAGGAGGTGGGGGCCGAGCTGGCGGAGTCGGTGGCGCACAGCTGGAAGCAGCACGACCTGGCCTGGCTCACCGGACGCGGCTGGGCGGCCCGTACCGCCGACCTGCTCAGGTACGTGTGGGACGCGCATGTGGCCCCCGACTGGCCGCGCCGGCGGGCGCTGCTGGAACGCGACGTCACCTACCGGGCGGGGTTGCTGGCCGCCTACGGGTGGCCGCGCGCGCTGCAGCACATGAGCCGCCGCAGCGCCTGGGTCGGCGACGACGCCATCCGCTTCAGCGACCAGCCCTCCCCCGACCGGGTCGTCGGCGACGAGGGCATGCTGTTCGTCCCGGTCAGCGTGCTGAGCAGCGGCACGTGGCTGTGCGAGGCGCCGCCGACGTCGTACGCGCTGGTCTATCCGGCCCGCGGATCCGCCGGCGGCACGGCGCGCTCCCCGCGCGCCCGGTCGCTGGAGCGGCTCATCGGCGCCGGTCGAGCGGCCATCCTGGACGAGCTCGAACACCCCGCGACCAGCAGCGAGCTCGCCGCACACCTCGGCCTGTCCCTTGGCACCGTCGGCGGCCATCTGGCCGTCCTGCGGGACGCGGACCTCGTCGTCGGCACGCGGGCCGGTCGGCGCGTGGTCTATCGGCGCACCGAGACCGGTCACCTGCTCGCCGGCCGGGGAGAGGGCTGAGCAGGACGGGCGGGGTGATCCTCTTGCGTTTTCCGCCCACGAGACGGATCATTCGTGCGCACCGTACACCCGGACAGATCCGACACCCTGCAGCTGATTCCCCCCGGCTTCCCTGCGAATCAGGAAGGACGATCCATGATCCGTCGCGTACTGGCCGTCGCGGTCCTGGCCGCCGCCACGCTCGCCACCCTCCCGGCCACCGCGCAGGCCCTGCCTGCCTGCCCGGTCGGTTACCTGTGCAACACCCAGTACTTCTCCGACGCCGCGCGCACCAACCTGGTGGGCGTCAGGACGCAGTTCTGCGACCGTTCGGTCTCGACCTGGGGCACGCTCAGCGGCTACGTCACCTGGTCCTCCAGCCCCTGCAACGAGCCTTAGCCACTCGCCCTCCTGCCGGAGCTCCGGGGACGGCGTGGGCCCGGTTCGCGGCCGGGCGGCTGGTGGATCCGCTGCTCCGGCGCCGGTCGCGACGGGTTGGGCCGGGTGACCGCCGTCCCGTCCAGGAGGATCTGCTCGCCGTGGTGGATCACCGTGATCGACGGCCCCCGCAGCAGCCGGTAGACCGTCGTCTCCGGGGCGACGCCGACGCTCAGCAGGCTGCCGCGGTAGCGCAGCCGGAAGGCGAGCCGGGTGATGCCGGGCGGGAGTGACGGGGCGAAGCAGATCCGTCCCTGACCCGCGCGCATCCCGCCGAAGCCCGAGACGAGGGCGATCCACGCCCCGGCCAGCGACGCCATGTGCACGCCGTCCATGGTGTTCTTCTCCAGGTCCGCCAGGTCCATCAGCGCCGCCTCGCCGAGGTAGCGGTAGGCGAGCTCCAGATGGCCCACCTCGGCGGCGATCACCGCCTGGGTGCAGGCCGACAGGGACGAGTCCCGCACGGTCAGCGGCTCGTAGTAGGCGAAGTTGCGGGACTTCTGCTCCGGGGTGAAGGCGTCACCGCGCAGATGCATGGCCAGCACCAGGTCCGCCTGCTTGACCACCTGCTTGCGGTAGAGGTCGAAGTACGGGAAGTGCAGCAGCAGCGGATACTGGTCGGGCCTGGTGGCCGCGAAGTCCCAGACGGCGTGCTGGGTGAAGCCCTCGCACTGCGGATGGACCCCCAGCCGCTCGTCGTAGGGCACGGACATCGCCTCCGCCGCGTCCCGCCAGCGGCGGATCTCCTCGGCGGTGACCTGGAGCCGTTCCGCCGGGCCCGGATGGCGGTCCGCGGCCTCGGCCGCCGCGCGGAGGTTCAGCTGGGCCATCAGGTTCGTGTACACGTTGTCGTCGACCACGGCGGTGTACTCGTCGGGGCCGGTCACCCCGTCGATGCGGTAGCGTCCGGCCGGGTCGTGGTGGCCGAGGGCGCACCACAGCCGGGCCGTCTCGACCAGCAGCGGCAGGCCGGTCCGCTGTTCGAACGCCAGGTCCTGGCTGGCGTCCACGTACTGGATCGCGGCGTGCGCGATGTCGGCGTTGACGTGGAAGGCCGCGGCTCCGGCGGGCCAGTAGCCGGAGCACTCCTCGCCGTGGATGGTCCGCCAGGGGAAGGCGGTGCCGTGCAGGCCGAGCTGCTTCGCGCGCTCGCGAGCCGGCGGGATCGTGGTCCGCCGCCAGCACAGCGCGTCCGCGACGGCCGCCGGATGGGTGTACGTGAGCACCGGCAGCACGAAGATCTCGGTGTCCCAGAAGGCGTGCCCGTCGTAGCCGGAGCCGGTCAGGCCCTTGGCCGGGATGGCGCGCTCCTCCAGGCGCGCGGCCGACTGCAGCAGATGGAACAGCCCGAAACGCACCGCCTGCTGCACCTCGGCGTCGCCCTCCACCTCGACGTCCGCGCCTTCCCAGAAGTCGTCGAGGTAGCGTCGCTGGTCGGCGTGCAGGCCGTCCCAGCCGTCCAGGCGGGCGGAGGCCAGCGCGGCGGCCACCTGGTCGTGCAGCGCGGCCCGCGAGCGCTGCGCCGACCAGCCGTAGGAGAAGAACTTGACCAGCCGCAGCGTCTGCCCGGGCGACAGGTGGGTGGCCACGGTCAGCCGGCTGACGTCGTCGCTGCCCTGCGCCTCGACCCGGGTGCCGTCCGGCCCGTCGATCTCGTGGCACATCCCGGCGGCCACGCGCAGGCCGCTGGCCCGGGTGCGGTGGACCATGATCGCCGTTCCGTCGCTGCTCGGGACGTTCTCCTCCGCGACCAGCGGCGCGTGCAACGGGGCGGCGGCGCGCGGGTCGCCGCTCTCGTAGGTCTGGGTCTCGTTGGCGATCAGCTCCGACTGGAGGACCACGCGCAACGGCCGCTCGACGGCCTCGACCTCGTACAGGATCGCGGCGACCGCGCGGTGGGTGAAGGACACCAGCCGGGTGGACGTGATCCGGACCGGGGCCCCGGTCGGGGAGCTCCAGTGCGCCGTGCGCGTCAGGGTGCCGGCGCGCAGGTCGAGGACCCGCTCGTGCCGGTGGAGCGTCCCGTACCGCAGGTCGAACGGCTCGTCGCCGACCAGCAGCCGGATCACCTTGCCGTTGGTGACGTTCACCACGGTCTGTCCGGATTCCGGGTACCCGTAGCCCGCCTCCGCGTACGGCAGCGGCCGCACCTCGTAGAACCCGTTGAGGTACGTGCCCGGCGCCCCGTGCGGCTCGCCCTCGTCCAGGTTGCCGCGCAGCCCGATATGGCCGTTGGACAGCGCGAACACCGACTCGGTCTGCGCCAGCACCCGCAGGTCGAGATGCCGCTCCCGGACCGCCCACGGCTCGACGGTGAACGCCGGATGCCGGATCATCCGGCCTCCCGGGACGGCGCGCCCCGCTCCAGCAGGTCGGCCAGATCGGTCACCACGACGTCGGCGCCGTGCTCGCGCAACGCGTCCGCCTGCCCCGCCCGGTCCACGCCGACGACGTAGCCGAACCCTCCCGCCCGGCCGGCGGCGACCCCGGCCAGGGCGTCCTCGAACACCGCCGCCTCCGACGCCCGCAACCCCAGCGCCTCGGCGCCCGCCAGGTACATGTCCGGAGCCGGCTTGCCGGCGAGCCGCCGATCCCGGGCCACGACGCCGTCGATCCTGGCCTCGAACTGCCCGGCGAGCCCGGCGGCGGCGAGGACCTGCTCGGTGTTGGCGCTGGAGGACACCACCGCGCGGCGCAGCCCCGCGTCCCGGACCGCGGCCAGGTAGCGGACGGAACCGGGGAACACGCCCACGCCGTCCCGGTCGATGATGGCCTGCACCAGGGCGTTCTTGCGGTTGCTCAGGCCGTACACGGTCATCGTGCCGGGCGGGTCGTCCGGCGTCCCCTCGGGCAGGTGGATGCCTCTGGCGTCCAGGAAGCCGCGCGCGCCGTCCGCCCGTTTCCTGCCGTCGACGTAGCGGTCGTAGTCGGCGCCCGCGTCGAAGGGGACGAACGCGGCCCCCGTCTGCTCGCTCCAGGCCCGCAGGAAGTCGTCGAACATCGACTTCCAGGCCCTGGCGTGCACGGTGGCGGTGCGCGTCAGCACGCCGTCCATGTCGAACAGGCACCCCCGAATGCCGTCAGGCAGCCCCAGCATGGATCCCCCGTTCCCCTCTCACACCAGCCCCCACCTGCGCATACCCGCCGCCTTCGGTCCTCACCCGCGCCGGCGTCCAGGCGGAGTTTGTCCACTTCGCCCAGGGGCATGTCGGCTGGACGGCGTGAGGTGCCGTCGGGGGAAGGGGAACCCATGCCACTCGTCAACGTGAAGGTGATCGAGGGTGTGTTCAGCGCCACCCAGAAGGCCGAGATGGTGCGGAAGCTGACCGACGCGATCGTCGCCGTCGAGGGTGAGCACATGCGTCCCCTGACCTTGGTCGTGATCGAGGAGATCAAGAGCGGCGACTGGGGTGTGGCGGGACAGCCGGTGACGGCCGCGGAGGTGAAGGCGCTGGCCTCGGGCGGGCCCGGCTGAGGTGGCCGGCCGGGAGCCGGTCCGCGTTCACGTGCAGGGGCTGGGCGCGGCGGCGGCGCCGTACTTCACGACCGGCCCACCGCCTTCGGCTACACCATGGAGGAGCACGCGGACGCGCTGGCGACCGCGTTGCGGGCGGCGGACGTGCGCGCGGCGCGGGTGGTCGCGCACAGCATGGGCGGGACGGTCGCGGTGCACCTGGCCGAGCGGCATCCGGAGCGGGTGGCCGAGCCGGTGCTGGTGGACGCCGACCTGGACCCGGCCGAACCCGCGCCGTGGCCGGGCAGCTCGGGCATCGCCGCCTACACCGAGGCGGACTTCGTCCGGCACGGCTGGGAGGAGACGCTGACCCGGGTCGGACCGCACTGGGCGGCCACGATGAGGCCCGCCGGAGCCGAGGGGGAACGGCACGGCGCTCGTGGACGTCAGCCTCGACGGCGGCCGGACCTGGGCGAACGTCTGGAAGAAGGCCGGCTACCCCGGGGCCCGCGGGCCTGAGCTGCAGGTCGTGGAGCTGCCCCAGGCGATCGGCCGGAACGCGGTGCGGGTCCGGTTCACCTTCCTCGGCCAGCTGTCCGGGTGGTGGGGGATCGACGACGTCTTCCTCGGCCACCGCACCTGCGAGAAGAAGTAGCCGCTCTGGGGCCCGTCCCTGACGGGCCCCAGAGAACGACGTGGCGGGCGGGCATAGCCGGATGATCTCTGTAGACCGTGCCAAGCTCCTGCCCCTAACATCCCGCTTCATGATGATCCGCGTGCTGGCTGCCACGGCGGCCGGACTGATGGCGTTCTCCGGTACGGCAGCCGCCTACCCGATCCAGGGCGTTCCCGAGCTGACCCACAACGCCCTGTACAAGAAGGGCAAGCTCCCCAAGATCAGCTGCAAGCTGGACAAGGGCACGACGAAGTCCTCGACCACCAAATATCTGAACACCCTCGTCGGCTGTCTGAACGATGCCTGGGGGCCGTTCATCCCCGACTTCAAGCCGGTCAAGACCGATATCAGAGCCACCTACGAAGAGGGGCCCTGCTACAACGGGATAGAGATCACCGGCTCGTTCGTCACCACCTGCTACTCCCAGCTCCAGGTCCAGCTCGCCGCCGACTGGATCGGCGCCAAGGACGAACTGCCGATCCGCACCCAGGTCGTCCAGGCGTGGAGCGGCGTGGTCATGGGCCAGACAGGCATCGGTGCGGCCTACTGGGCCATGCCGAACGACGCCGACGAGAAGCAACTCGACGAGCAGGAGCGTCGCTTCGACATGCAGCGGCTGTGCCTGTCCGGCGTGACGCTCAAGGCCCTGGGCGCGAAGTCGAAGAACTGGAAGGCCACGCTGAAGGCCGAGGAGCCCACGCCGAAGGACAAGCGCTGGCGCGACCGCTTCAGCAAGGACAAGCTCAGCGCCAACGATCTCCACTGGTTCACGCAGGGCTACACCAAGGGCACCCCGGGCGCGTGCAACACCTGGAAGGCGCCGGAGTCCAAGGTCGCCTGACGAGCTCCCCCGCCGCGCTCTCGCAGGCGGCGGGATTCGCGTCGCACAACCCCGAGCGCGGCCGCGCGTTGGCATGGATCTTGGCTCTTCATTTGTGAGCGATGCTCATGTATGGTCGCCGTCACTATGAGGAACCGCTGGTTGTCGCCGATCGCCGTCGTGGTGCTGGCCGCCGTCATCGCACTGGGAGCGGTGTTCGACCCTTCGGGGCTGGCCGCGCCGTACACCTGGACCGGGGCTGATCTGCTGCCCGTCGCCGGGCTCTGGCAGGTGGCCGCCCCGGCCGTCTACGTGCCGCTGCTGCTGGCAGGGGTCGGCGCGCTGGCGTGGGCGGTCGCCCCCGGACGTGCCCCGCTGCGTACGGCGCTGCTGGTGTGGGGCGCGGTGGTGTGGTCGGCGATGGCGGCGAAGCTGCTGATGTCGCTGGCGATGACCTTCGATGACGTGCTCTACCTGGTGTGGGCCACCGGCTTCACCGGCGTCAAGGCGGCGGTCTTCGGCCTGCCGGTGGCGGCGGCGGCCTGGCTCGCCCAGCTCCTGCACCGCCGCCGGGTCCCGCTCTCTCCCACCTCGGCGTCCGCGGGGCCCGCCGAGGGCTCGGGGGCGTCGGCGGCGGGATGGGCGGCGGCGGGAGTGGCCGTGGTCCTGGCCGCGTCGGTCGGCGGGGTGTGGTGGGGCGGCTCGCCCGTCGGCTATGCGATCGGCGACTCTCCGCTGGCCCCCGCGCCCGAGGCGGGACCGCTGGGCTGCCTGGCCGCCGTCACCCTGCTCGGCGTGCTGACCTGGGCGTCGCACCGCCGGCTCAGCGCCACCAGCTCGCCCAGGGCCGTCGTGGCCGGGCTCTCCGCGCTGGCGGCGGCCGGGACGCTGGGCCTGGTCGAAGTGGCCGTCGGGATCCCCGGCGACCTGGCGGGCGGCGGCCTGTTCTGGGTGCCGGCGATCATGCTTCGCCTCGCCCCCGCGCTCTCCTTCGGCGCCCTCCTCGCCCTGGCGACGGCACTGCTCGTCGCCGTCCTCGACGCCCCCCGTCCGGCGCGCAAGGGCGTCGCCCTGGCCGCGCCGATCCCGATGGCGGTGGTCGTGGCCGCGGCGGCGCTCGCCTTACCGCTTCTGCAACCCGGCGCCACGACCGCGCCGCCGCCGCGCACCCCGGGGCTGACGCTCTCGGCCGACCGCAGGATCATCGACGCCGACGGCAACGAGGTGCTGCTGCGCGGCGTGAACGTCAACCAGCTCGAAGACTATTTCCAGCAATTTCAGGACAAGGCGGTGACGCGACCGCTCACCGAGGCCGACTTCGCCGGCATGGCGCGGATGGGCTTCAACGTCGTCCGTCTCGCCCTGTCCTGGTCGGCACTGGAACCCCGGCCCGGCCACTACGACCCGGCCTACCTCGCCAAGATCTCCTGGGCCGTCGAGACCGCGGCCCGGCACGGCCTGCGCACGGTCATCGACATGCACCAGGACGCGTGGGGAAAGGGCGTCGCCGCCGCCCCCGGCACCGCCTGCCGGAACGGCTCCCCGATGCACGGCTGGGACGGCGCCCCCACCTGGGCCGACCGCTTCGACGGCGCCCCCAGGTGCGAGTTCACCGGACGCGACATCTCCCCGGCCGTCGCCCGCGCCTTCACCAACTTCTACCAGGACCGGGACGGCATCCAGACCCGCCTGGTCGCCGCCTGGGGCATGCTGGCGGAGCGGTTCGCGAACGAGCCGATGGTCGCCGGATACGACCTGCTGAACGAGCCCGGCTTCGGCGAGGCGCCGCCGGTCACCTCCGGCGTCCTGCTCGGCCGCTACTACGACCGGGCGATCAAGGCCATCCGGGCGGGCGAGCGGCGCGGCTTCCCCCACCTGGTCTTCTTCGAGCCGTCCGTGCTCTGGTCGGGGCTCGGCTTCGAGGTCCCGGTGCCCAAGGACTTCACCGACGACCGGCTGCTCGTCTTCGCTCCCCACCTCTACAACGAGTCGATCACCATCGAGCAGGGCACCGGTCTCACCGTCACGAGCATCGAGCGCGGCTTCGAGCTGGCGAGCCGGGCGGCGAAGTACTACGGCGCCGGGCTCTGGTCGGGCGAGTGGGGCTGGTTCGGCGACCCCGCCGCCGCCCCGATCGCGAGATACACCGACCAGGAGGACCGGCACCGCATCGGAGGCGCGTTCTGGGTCTGGAAGCAGTCCTGCGGCGACGCCCACGCCAGTGCCGGCGCCATGACCGGCGGCAACCTCGTGATCGAGGACTGTGCCACCGGGAAGGACCTGCCGCCGCCCGCCGAGTACGTCGCCGAGCTCTCCCGCCCCTACCCCCGCTCCACCCCCGGCCGTCTGACCGGCCTGACGTCGGACCGCGCGAGCCTCACGGCCCGGGGCGAGGGCAGCGGGTGCGGGCTCGACGTCTGGTTCCCGGGCGACGCGCGGCCGTCCGTCCGCGGCACCGGGCTCAGCGGCGTCGCCGTCCGGCAGGCGCCGGGCGGCTGGCGCGTCACCGGCTGCACCTCGGGCTCCTACAGCGTGACGGCGGACGTGTAGCGCTCCCCCGGCGCGACCGGTCAGGTCAGCGGTGGTCGCCGGCGTAGAAGGCGCGGGCGGCGAAGCCGATCCACTCGGGGCGTTCCCAGGTGCTCCAGCGGGCGCGCGCCTGCTCGTCGATCCGCGCGGCCGTCTCGTCGGCGGAGGCTCCGGCCGCGCGCAGCCGTGCGACCTCGCCGTGCACGTAGCCGAGGTAGTCGCGGACGTCGCGGATCAAGGAGACGCCGCCCACCTCCCCGTGGCCGGGCACGACGATCTCGGGCGCGCCGGCGATCAGGTCGTCGAGCACGCCGATCCAGCCGGGGCCGTCCACGTCCACGTCGTACGGCGGGAAGTACGGCGCGATCGGGAAGATCCGGGTCTCGATCAGGTCGCCGCCGAACAGCACCCGGTCGTCGATGACGACGACCTGGTCGGAGCCCGTGTGCGCGGGCCCGACCGCCCGCAGCGCCGCCTTGCGCCCGCCCAGGTCGATCTCGGCCCGGCCCTCGTAGACCAGGTCGGGATCGACGAGTTCGACGCCTTCGAGCTCGGCCGCCGCGGCGGCGCTCAGCCCCTTGAACATCTCGACGTAGGCGGCGCCCTTACGGTGCAGCTCCGCGCGCTGGGCGGCGTTGTAGACGATCGTCGCGGCCCCCTTGAACGCCTGCGCCCCGAACCCGTGCTCGGGGTGGAAGTGCGTGATGGTCAGGTACAGCCGACGGTCGCCGGCCAGGCGCCGGGCCTGCTCCAGGACATGGTCGCCGTTGCGGGGGCCCAGGCCGGTGTCGACGACCAGCGCGGCGTGCTCGCCCACGACGATGCCGACGTTCGGGACGAGTTCGACGCGGTTGTCGGGGATGACGTACACGCCGTCGGCCACCTCGACGGGCTCGCCGCGCACGACCGGCGGCGGGCTCGTCCGCACGTCGGGCAGGTCGTCCAGGTCAGGGGACGGGTTCGGCGTCACATCGGCGGGGCACATGGTCCGGCTCCAATCTGAACACTGTTGAGATGCTGGCGAGCGTAGCAGAGATCTGATCAGTGTTAAGATCGGGCGATGGCGAAAGGGCGATACCACCACGGTGACCTGCGCAGCGCGCTGCTCGACGCCGCCGAAGCCCTCGTGCGCGAGCGCGGCGCCGACGGCTGGTCCCTGCGCGAGGCCTCGGCGCGCGTCGGCGTCAGCCCCAGCGCCGCCTACCACCACTTCGCCTCCCGCGACACGCTGGTGCGCGCCCTGTCCGAGCGCACGCTCGCCTGGCTCGGGGAACGCCTGCGAGAGCACTGCGAGCACGCGCCCGGCCAGGCCGGCGACCCGCAGCTGCGGCTGATCGCCCTGGGGTGCGGCTATGTGCGCTGGTCGCTCGACGACCCGGCCGTCGCCCGGCTCGTGCTGCGCGGCGGCGCCACCGCCCCCGACTCCGCCATCTCCCCCCACCCGCACGACGTCCTCACCGCGGAGCTCGACCGGCTCGCCGCGGCCGGCGGCCTGCCCGAGCCCGCCCGCGAGGGGGCGGAGTTCGTGGTGTGGGCCGCGCTGCACGGACTGGCCGTGCTGCTGGCCGATGGCCTGGTGCACTTCGACGACCCGCGCGCGGTCGATCTCCAGACCGCGCGCGTGGTCCGTACGACGCTCAACGGCCTGGCCCAGGAGGCGTCGCACGCGGCGGGCCGCCCCGCGGGCCGCTCGGCGCACACCGAGCGCCTGGCCCGCCGCCCTCGCGGCTGACCCCCGCAAGGGGCACCTGCGCGTACACCGATCGGTGTATGCGCAGGTGTCTGCGCATGGACGACGCCGGGCACCAGAGGCCGCTCATAACGTCTGGGCCGTGAAGAAGACAATTCTTGCCGGTGTCGGCATCGGCGTCGCGGCATTCGCCATCTCGGACGTGGTCAACAGGGAAATGAGCCCGATCGGCGAGACGATCAGCAGGTTCGTCAACACGAGGGCCGGTTGGCTGGTGCCGCTCGGGTTGGTCGCCCTCGCACTCGGCGCGGCGGCGCTGACGGTGGCGGTTGCTCGTACTCGCACCAGCCGCGCGGGCACCTGGCTGCTGGGCGTCTGGTCGCTGGGGCTGCTGCTGGCCGCGATCTTCCCCGCCGACCCGCCGGGACGGTGGGACGACCCGTCGGTCTCGGAGAGCGTGCACGGCTTCTCCGCCTGGGCGGCCTTCGCCGCCTTCACCGCCGCCGCCGTGGTGCTGACCAGGGCGTGGCCGCGGGACGGCCTGCTCGCCGGTGCGACCGTAGCCTTGATGTCTGGAATGATCCTGTTTGTGGTCACTCTTGTCGATGTCATGGTCTCCCGGTCATTTCCTCCCGTTGTGGGACTGACCGAGCGCATCGCCATCGCCGCCGCCCTCGGCTGGATGGCACTGGCCGCCGTCCGTCTGCCCCGCACCGGCCGATGATCTCCGCTGTCCTGGCCGTCGTGCTGCCGGGGGTGCTCACGACCATCGCCGTCCTGACCGGGACGGCGGCGGTCGGCGCCCCGCTCGGCTGGCCCGTGGTCACGATGGCGCTCCTGCTCGGCGGGTTGCTGGTGGCGCGGCGGCGCCGGCCGGTCGGCGTCCTGCTGGCCTCGGCGCTGGTGCTGGTCGCCTTCCAGGGAGCCGGGCTGTTCGAAGGCGGCTGGGTGTGGCCGCTGACCGCGGCCGCCTACACCGTGGCCGCGGCCGGCCGGACCCGCTGGGCCGCCGGCGTGGGACTGTTCCTGCTGCTGTACGCGCCGGCCTGGGACTGGGCCGTCGCGGGCGGCTCGCCCGCCCGCGCGCTGGCCTCCGGCGGCGCCGAGGTGCTCTGGCTGGCGCTGGTGCTGGCGGTCGGCAACGCCCGCCACCTCCAGGCGCGCTGGCGGGCGCAACTGGAGCAGGCACGCGAGGCGGACGCCCGCCGCCGGCTCGCCGAACAGCGGCTGGAGATCTCCCGCGAGCTGCACGACATCATCGCCCACACCTTGGCCGTGGTCGGCGTGCATCTCAACGTGGCCGCCGACGCGCTGGACGACTCTCCCGAGGAGACGCGCGCGGCCCTGCGCACCGCGATGGACGTGCGCGGCAAGGCCATGGCCGACCTGCGCTCTCTCATCGGCGTGCTGCGGATCGACGATGATGCCGCCCCGCAGCCGGACCTGGGCGGCATCTCCGAGCTCGTCGCCGCCGCCCGGGCCGCCGGCCTGAAGGTGGAACTGCACGAGGAGGGCGATGCCGCCACGGTCACCGGCCCGCAGGCCGTCGCGGCCCACCGGCTCGTCCAGGAGGCGCTGACCAACACCATCAAACACGCCGACGCCACCCGGGCGTCGGTGCGGCTGCGGTATGCGAGCGACGCGGTGACGGTCGAGGTGGCCGACGACGGCCGCGGCGCGACCGCCCCGGCCGATGGCATCCTGGCCGGGGGCCACGGACTGACCGGCATGCGCGAACGTGTCACCGCCCTGGGCGGCACGCTGAGCATCGAAGGGAGCGAGGGGTTCGCCGTGCGCGCGATCATCCCCATGGCAACATGACGATCAAGGTGCTGCTCGCCGACGACCAGGCCCTCGTCCGAGCGGGTTTCCGCAGCCTGCTCAACCGCTCCAAGGACCTGACCGTGGTCGGCGAGGCCGCCACGGGCGACGAGGCCGTCCGACAGGCGCGCGCCACCGAGCCCGACGTGATCCTCATGGACATCCGCATGCCGGGGATGGACGGCATCGAGGCCACCCACCGGGTGCTGGCCGAACGCCCGGGGACCAAGGTCATCATCCTGACCACGTTCGACACCGACGACCACGTCTTCGCCGCGCTGCGCGCCGGTGCCAGCGGGTTCCTCACCAAGGAGGTCGAACCGGCCGAGCTGCGCCACGCCGTGGCCGTGGTGGCCGCGGGCGAGGCACTGCTGTCGCCGAGCGTCACCCGGCGGGTCGTCCAGCAGTTCGCTCACCGGCCCGCCCCGCTGAGCGGCGACCGGCTCACCGCGCTCGCCGTGCTCACCGATCGCGAACGCGAGGTCGTCCGTCTGGTGGCGGAGGGGCTGTCCAACGACCAGATCGCCGCCAGGCTCGTGATCAGCCCGCTGACCGCCAAGACGCACATCACCCGCGCCCTGATGAAACTCGGCGTCCGAGACCGGGTGCAGCTGGTCATCCTCGCCTACGAGACCGGCCTGGTGCAGCCGGGCTCCTGATCGCGGCCTCCGCCGAAGGCGGCTCTCCATTGTCTGACGCAACCGGAGGCACCTCGTGGACGCGGGGCACGAGCCGGCCAACTGGTGAGGCACTCCCGAGAGCGTCGTGCAACAGTAGGGCCTCCGTCCTGATCCTTGGTTTCGTGAAAGATTTCGACGAGTTCGTCCGAGCACGGGGGGACGCGCTCCTTCGGTACGGCTACGTGCTGACAGGCAACTCCGAGGACGCGGCCGATCTCGTGCAGGAGGCGCTGGCCCGCCTGGGGGACGCCTGGCCACGGGTGCGCAGGAAGGACGACCCTGAGGGCTACGTCCGCACGACCATGGCCAGGCTGCACATCAGGTCGTGGCGTCGGCGTGATCGCGAGGAGCTGGTCGCCGCCGTCCCCGACCACGGCAGCCTCGACCAGTACGGCGACGCCGCCCTGTGGGCGGGGCTGCAGGAGCTGCCGCGCCGGCAGCGGGCCGTGCTCGTGCTGCGCTACTACGAGGATCTGCCGGATCAGGAGATCGCCGAGATCCTCGGCGTCGCCCGCGGGACCGTACGGAGCCAGGCCGCCCGCGCGTTGGACAAGCTCCGGATCAAGCGCGTGTTTCAGGAGGCACGATGAGCGACGAACAGGACCTGATCCGGACGCTGCGCACGGCGGCGGAACAGGTGGAACGCCGCGACCTGGTGGGCGGCGTGGCCCGGCGGCGGCGTGCCCGGCGTACCAGGCAGCGGGTGCAGGTCCTGCTCGCGGCGGTCGCGGTCGTGGTGATCGCGGGCGGCACGACCGCGGTCCTGTCGGGCGAGGACGGGCGGGACGCCCCGCCCGCCGTGCAGATCACGCCTTCCCCCTCCCTGCCCGCCGCGCGGCCCGCCGCCGAGTTGTGGCCCGAGGCCGTCGTCAAGGTGCCGGCGAAGGACTCGGAGGGGCGGCGCATGCATCCGGTGACCGGCCTGAGCGCGACGGAAGTGCTGCTGGTCGCGGACACGGCCTTCGAGAAGGCCGGTCGGCTGGAGGTGCACGACTCGGCCTCGGGGGTGACGCGGGTGCTCGGTGACATCCCCAGCCCGCGCAAGAAGTACTACCCGCAGCTCTTCACCGCCAGCCGCGAGTACATCGCCTGGTTCGGCGCGACCCCGCAGGACAGCGTCCCCTGGACGGACTTCTGGGTCATGCCCGTACAGGGCGGCAAGGCCAGGCGCGTGGGCGAGGTCGACGCCGACGTGGACAGGATCGCCCTCACCGGCGACTCGCTCGTGTGGTCGGTGAAGGAGGGCGGCGTCTATCGCATGCCGCTGACCGGCAGCGCTCCCGAGCGGCTGCCCGGCACCGACGGGCTGCACCTGACGGCCTGGCCGTGGGCGGCCGGGCTGAGCGACGACCAGCCGCTCGCGAACCACAACCGGGTCGTCGACCTGGAGACCGGCCGCTCGGCCGACGTCGCGCTGCCCGACAGGGCCGAGGGCGTGCAGTGCGACGCGCAGTGGTGCGTCGGGATGCTGGACGGACACGCGTTCGTGCAGCGGATCGACGGGTCCGAACGCAGGCCCCTGCCCGAAGGGCTGCGGCCACGGCCCCGGCGAACGCTGCTGGGCGGCTCGTACGCGCTGTTCGAGGTCTACGACCCGGACCGCGACAAGAGCGGCGTGCCGATCGCCCTGCTCTACGACCTGACGACGGGCGCGATGGCCGGGATCGGGGAACGTTCCGTGGGCGTGTCGTCCGGGAACGTGGGTTCGGGGGCGTCCTCCTCCGCACCGTCCACCACCATCTTCTGGGACGCCGACGAGAAGTCCTACGAGCGGTGCGCGAACGGGGGGTGCCAGGTCAAGACCCGCGGCGGCGGCAAGGAGTACACCGTGCTGAACCTGGAGGCCGTCCCCCGGTGAGCACGGCCTGCGCGAGGGCGGCCCCGGTAGGGCTGGCCCTACCTGTCCCGGGCAGTACGTACGCCTAAAAATGCGCAGGTCAGCGGCATCGTCCGGGCACCCGGGCGCGTCATACGGTTCTTGGCGTCAAGCAGGATCGATACCAAGGAGCAAATGACATGACCGTTGGCCGGAAGATCGCCGCCCTCGCGGCGGGCCTGACCCTCGTGCCCGTCCTGGCCCAGGCGGCCTTCGCGGCCGAGCCCGCCGCGCCCGCCGCGCCCGCCGAGCCCGTGCGAGCTCTGGAGGCGGCGGCGCACGAGCTGCGCTCGACCGAGCCGGGCGCGGAGTCCGGCGACCTGAGGGCCTTCGACCGGATGGTGGGCGACGCCCGGGTCGTCGGCATGGGCGAGGCGACCCACGGTTCGCATGAGTTCTTCACGGTGAAGGAGCGGGTCTTCCGTCATCTCGTGGAGACGAAGGGTTTCACCACGTTCGCGCTGGAGGCCAGCTGGTCGGGAGGGCTGCGGCTGGACGAGTACCTGCGGACGGGGAAGGGCGACCTGCGGGCCATCGCCAAGGAGGTGCTGCGGGCCTCGCCGTGGGAGCGTGCGGAACTCGTCGGGATGCTGGAGCGGATGCGCGAGCACAACCGCCGGAACCCCGGCCGCCCGCTGCACGTCATGGGCGACGACCTCGGCGCGCCGAAGGTGGGCGAGGAGGTCTTCGCCCGCGTCGCGCAGTACGTCCGGGGCGCCCACCCGGACTCCGCCGCTCCCCTGGCCGCGCTGTACGAGGGATTGCGCCCGCTCGACGACGTCTTCGCCTACCTGAACCGGCCGCTGGACGAACGGCGGCAGCTCGCCGCCAAGGCTCAGCAGGCGCTCGACCTGCTTGTCAGCCTGGGCGGGCCGCAGGCGTCGGCCGCGTACGACAGCGCCGTCCAGGATGCCCGGTTCATCGCCCAGACCGCCAAGTTCGCCGGCTACGACCTGGCCGACAAGTCCTGGCTGAGCGTCGTCGAGCGCTACCGCGACCAGGTCATGGCCGACAACACCGTCTGGTGGCTGCGACACCACGGCGGCAAGATCCTCATGTCCGCGCAGAACACCCACGCCGGTTACGTCTCCGGCGACCCGGCGCTCTACCCGAAGACCCAGGGCGCCTACCTGCGCGACATGCTGGGCAAGAAGTACGTCGCCGTCGGCTTCACCTTCGACCGCGGATCCTTCCTGTCGAAGGACGCCGCGCTGGGCGGCGACTGGAAGCAGTTCACCGCCGGTCCCGCCGAGCCCGGCAGCAACGAGCACACCCTCGACCGGGTCCGCTACGACGACTTCTACCTCGACATGCGCACCGCGCCGGCCGCCGCGCGCGACTGGCTGGCGGTGGCTCGCCCGACCCGCAACATCGGCACGCAGTACCCGTACCCGCTGCACGACACCGCCCTGTCCCGCGCCTTCGACGTGCTGGTCCACCTGCACGAGGTGCGTTCGGCGCAGATACTCAAGTAGCCAGGCAGTCGGCGGGGCCCGCGGCGGACGCCCCGGGCCTCACCTCATTCAGGGTGGATCTCCCAACCGGCGAGGTCCTGCTGCCCGGTCGCCGCCCCGGCGACGTCCTGGAGCAGGTGACGATCCCGCTCGGGCGCTCACCGTTGTCCATGGGCTCACTTCTCGGCGATGAACCCGTGGTACCGGCCCATCCAGTACGGCAGCAGGTACGAGGTGCCGTCGTTCTCGCCGTGGCCGTCGCCGCCCTGGTCCAGCTTGTACGGGTCGTGGTTCCAGTGGCTGATCACCCGCTCGTCGATCGGGAGCACGGTGCCGCTGCGGAGCAGGCCGAGCTTCTTCGGGTCGGCGTCGGGCCGGATGTGCCGGCCGAGGTTGACGATGTCGAGGCGCTGGCTGTTGCTCTGCTTCCAGTCGATCATGTTGATCGGGAAGCGCTTCAGCGTGTCGATCGACTGCTCCAGCCAGGGGCCGGTCATCTCCAGCGGGAAGGGTCCGTAGGCGTCGGTCCAGACCTGGTCCTTCAGGGTGAGGCCGGCGATGAAGTTGAAGAACGGGTTGAGCTCGTACTGCTCCTGCTGCCAGTAGTCGTAGAGGGAGCGGGCCCAGGTGGCCTTCAGGTCGGCGTCCTGCTCGTAGCGGAGCAGGTGGTAGTAGTTCATGAACGCCATCTCGTCGTCGGACTGGTTGCCGCCGCCGACGCCGGGGGTGACCTTGGGCTGCTGGGTGTTCAGGTCGTAGCCGTGCTCGTCGATGAGCTTGGCCTTGGCCTGCGCATATTTTTCTGGATTTTTCGCGACATGCTGGGCGATGGTGAGGAACGTGATGATGGTCTGGCTGTTGAGGCCGCGCTCCTCCCTCCGCCACGGGTTGCCGTTGAGCTCCTTCGGGTTGAAGAAGCCCCAGCGGGTGGGCTTGCCGTCATGGTCGACCAGGGAGAAGTCGTGGTCGATCAGGTGGTCGGTGAGCCTGGTCACGACGCCCGCCACCTCGTCCTTCTCCGCGCCGGTCGCGACCAGGTCGTAGTAGAGCGCGTAGAGGAAGTAGTGGCCGACCAGCTCGTCGGAGCTGGCGTCGGTCTTCCAGAACCACTTGCCGTCGGCGCTCTTGGGCCAGCGCGGGACCAGGATCTTCCAGTACGCGTCGCCCTTCTGCTTGTCGCGGTCGTGCTGCTCGTCGTCCTTGATGTTGGGGTCGGTGGCCGTGGTCTCCAGGATCGTGCGGGCGATGAAGCCCTTGGGCGCCGGGTTGGTGCCCGCCTGGGTGACGTCGCCGAGGAACTTCAGCGCCTCGAACGCCTTGCGCGCGTTGGCCTTGGCCGTGCCGTCCTTGGTGGCGGCGTACCTGAACGCCTCGGCCGCGCCGTACATGCCCGTCCAGAGGCCGTCGTTGTCGCTGGCGCCCTGGCCGTACTGGGTCAGGTCGCCCGGCCTGGCCAGCCCGATGCCCTCGACGAAGCCGTACGGGGTGCGCTTGTGCCGGGCGTCGATGGCCTGCTCGTAGACGGCCGCCTTCGCCGCCAGCGTGGTCCGGCGGGCCTCGATGACGGCGGCGGCCGTGGCGGTGCCGAAGTAGGCGTTGGCGTTCCCGTCCACGGTGATCGCGGCGACCGCGTCGTCGGGCAGCCAGCGGCGGCCCTGCCGGTACTCCCAGGTGACGCCGTCGAAGTGCACGGCGCCCTTGGCCGTGCCGAGCCAGACGTCGCCGCCGGCGCCGGGGGCGATCGCGGTGAAGCCGAGCATGGGCAGCCCTTCGGCGGGGCCGTACTGCCTGAGCGTGGCGCCGTCCCGCAGCGTGAGGCCGGTGGGGCCGGCCAGCCAGAGGCGGCCCTTGGAGTCGTAGGCCAGGTGGGTGGTGCCGGGGGCGGGTGAGATCTGGGCCCACGAGCGGCCGGTGTGCTCGAAGACGCCGGTGGCGGTGGCCACGGCGACGGCCCCGGATCCGGCGCGGGCGGCGGCGGTGGCCTGCCCGGGCAGCCGGTCGGGACGCCACGAGCCGCCGGGCCCCTTGCGGTAGAGGCGGTCGCCCTGGACGAGGATCACGTCGTCGCCGCCGAGCAGCAACGCCGTGGCCGGATCGACGCCCGGCGGCAGCCGATCAGCGCCCTTGGCGAGGTCGTCGCGCTCCCCCGCCTGCCGGCCGGCCTTCGCCGCGTTCCTGATCGTCAGCAGGCCGCCGGCGGTGAGGGCGACGAGGTCGTCGCCGCGCCAGACGACCTTGTGGGCGGCGGTGACCGGCAGGGAGGTCCAGGCGCCGGCGGCGTACAGGGCCAGGCCCTTGTCGTGGGCGGCGGCGACGACGCCACCGGGGCCGGCGGCGAGTGCGGTGATCCTGCCTTGCAGAGCCGGCAGCGTGGCGCCGACCTGGAGGACGAAGGGATCGACGACCGTGGCGGCCGTGGCGGGTGCGGTGGCCGTGGCGGGTGCGGCGGTGACGGCCGGTCCCGCGCCGAGCGCGACGGTCGCGGCGAGCAGGAGGTTCTGGAGTCGTGCCATGGGGTTCCTCCGGATGAGGGGGCTGCGAGATACAGTAAAGAGTCTTTATTGCATCCGGGCAAGAGTCTTTACTAGAATTCGGGCCATGTCCCAGCATGCGACGCTCACCACCCTGCGCGAGATCAACGCATCCGTGGTCCTGGAGGCCATTCGAGCCGACCCGCCGATCTCACGGGCCGAGGTGAGCCGCCGCACCGGCATGACCAAGCCGACGGTGGCCAACGCCCTCGACCTCCTCGCCTCCGCCGGTCTGGTCCGCCAGGCCGAACCGCCCGGCGAGATGCATTACGGCGCCGTCTACTTCGAGCCGGTCCACACGCTGGCCCACGTCCTGGCCCTGGACATCGGCACCCGCTTCGTCCGCGGCGCGCTGTGCGACCTGCGCGGCACGATGCTGGCCAGGCACGACGAACGCATCGACGACTCCGACCCGGCGACGATCCTGCGCGCCGCCGTGGCCGTCCGCGACACCCTGTCCCCCGGCGGCCCGCCCGAGGACGGCCCGGCGGGCGGCGGGGGGATCGAGCTGGTCGCGGCCGGGGTGCCCGGCGTGGTGGATCCCGAGGAGGGGGTCATCCGGCAGAGCAACCGGCCCGCGCTGGAGGGCATGGCGATCCGGTCCGGGCTGGAGGCCGCGCTCGGCGTGCCCGCCGAGGTCGAGACCGACGTCAACCTGGCGGTCATCGGCGAGCACGCCCTGGGCGCCGGGCGGGGGGTCGCCGACTTCGCGTTCCTGTCCATCGGCGCCGGCGTCGGCGCCGGGCTGATCCTGGGCGACCGGCCCCATCGAGGGCATCGGGGGGCCGCCGGCGAGGTCGACGACCCCGCCCCCGGCGAGGACGAACTGCCCGACAGCCCCTCGGGCGACGCGCTGATGAAGTGGGCCCGCGCCTGGATCGCGGCAGGTCTGCGCGACGGCGACACCACGCTGCGGCTCGACGCCACTCCGGAGGCCATCTTCGCCGCCGCGTCCCGGGGCGACGGGCTGGCCTCGGCCATCGTCGCCGAGGAGGCCCGGCGGATCGCGTCGCGGATCGCCACCATCTCCCGGGTCGCCGACGTCGAGCTGGTCGTGCTCGGCGGCGGCATCGGGCTGGCCTGCGCGAGCATCCTGCCGGAGATCGGCGCCGCGCTGGCGGGCATGCTGCGCCACCCGCCCGCCGTCGAGGTCTCGGCGCTGGGCAACGCGCCCGTGCTGACCGGCGGCCTGGCCCACGGCACGCGCCTGCTCAGGGAGTCGGTCGCCACCCGCCGCATCTCGGCCGCGGCCAAGGTCTCCGCGGCGGCCAAGGCCGCCGGTTCCGGGGCGGAGGCCCGATGAAGGTCACCGTCGTCGGCGGCGGCTCCACCTACACCCCCGAGCTCGCCGGCGGCCTGGCCGCCCTGGAGCTGGACGAACTCGTCCTCATGGACCCCGACCGGGAGCGCCTCGCCGTCGTCGGCGGCCTGGCCGCCCGCATGCTGCGCGGCAGGGCCGGACGCGTCCGGCTCACCACCGGCCTGGACGACGCCGTCGAAGGCGCGGACGCCGTGCTGCTGCAGTTACGCGTCGGCGGCCAGCGGGCGCGGCACGGCGACGAGACCTGGCCACTGGAATGCGGCTGCGTCGGCCAGGAGACCACCGGCGCGGGCGGCCTGGCCAAAGCCCTGCGGACGATCCCCGAAGTGCTGCGCATCGCCGAACGGGTCCGCGCCCTCGCCCCCGGCGCCTGGCTGATCGACTTCACGAACCCCGTCGGGCTGGTCACCCGCGCCCTGCTCGACGCCGGTCATCGCGCCGTCGGCCTGTGCAACGTGGCCATCGGGTTCCAGCGGCTGTTCGCCCGGCTGCACGGCTGCGCGCCCTCGGAGCTCACGCTCGGACATGTCGGGCTCAATCACTTGTCGTGGGAGCGTTCGGCGTGGGTGGACGGGGTCGACGTGCTGCCGGAGCTGATCGAGCGGCACGTCGCCGAGCTGGCCGCCGAGTGCGAGCTGCCCGCCGGGTTGATCACCGCTCTGGGCGTCGTGCCCTCCTACTACCTGCGCTTCTACTACGCCCACGACCAGGTGGTGGCCGAGCAGCGCGGGCGTCCTACGCGGGCGCAGGAGGTGCTGGAGCTGGAGCGGCGGCTGCTGGCGATGTACCCGGCGCTGGACGACAAGCCGGAGCTGCTGGAGCAGCGGGGCGGCGCGTTCTACTCGACGGCGGCGGTCGACCTGCTCACCTCGCTGCTCCATGATCGGGGGGATGTGCAGGTGGTCAACGTCCGCAACGAGGGGACCCTGCCCTTCCTGCCCGCCTCGGCGGTGATCGAGACGCCGGCGCGGATCACCGCCGCCGGGGCCGTGCCGCTGGCCGTGCCGGCGGTGGAGCCCTTGCAGGCGGGGCTGATCGCGCACGTCAGCGCGTACGAGGAGCTGGCGGTGCGGGCGGCGTCCTGCCCTGATCGGGCGCACGTGGAGGCGGCGCTGCTGGCCCATCCGCTGGTGGGGCAGTACGACCTGGCGCAGGGGCTGGCCGACCGGCTGCTGGCGGCCCACCAGGTCTGGGCCTCGTGACCGGGCAGCCCGCGGTCCTGGCGATCGACGCGGGCAACAGCAAGACCGACGTGGCGCTGGTCGGCGTCGGCGGCGAGCTGCTCGCCTGGGTGCGCGGCGGCGGGTTCCAGCCGCACGGGCCGCGCCTTCCCGCCGCGATCGGCCTGCTCGCCGACCTCGTGACGGCGGCCGTACGGCAGGCGGGCCCGCCTCAGGAGAGCGGCCGCCGCGGGTTCGTGGCCGAGCGGGTGTCGGCGTTCCTGGCGCACTGCGACCTGCCGGTCGAGCAGGAGATCCTGCAGCGGGCCGTCGAGGCGCGGGGGTGGGCGCCCGAGGTCGTCGTGGACAACGACACCTTCGCGATCCTGCGGGCGGGGGCGGACGTGCCGTACGGCGTGGCGGTGGTGTGCGGCGGCGGGATGAACTGCGTGGCGCGCGGCCCCGGCGGCCAGGTCGCGCGGTGGCCGGCGCTGGGCCGGCGCTCGGGCGACTGGGGCGGCGGGGAATGGCTGGGCGAGGAGGTGCTGTGGTGGGCCGTGCGCGACGAGGACGGCCGCGGGCCGCGCACCCTGCTGCGCCAGGCCGTGGCCGCCCGCTTCGGCCTGCCGGACGTCACGTCGGTGTGCGTGGGGTTCCACCTCGGGCACCTGCCCGAGGAGCGGCTGCACGAGCTGGTGCCGCTGCTGTTCGAGGTGGCGGGAGCAGGCGACGCCGTCGCCGTGTCGCTGGTGGAGCGCCTGGGCGATGAGGTCGCCGCCTGGGCCGGCGCGGCGATCGAACGGCTGGACTGGGACGGGGTGAGCGTGCCCGTCGTGCTCGGGGGCGGGGTGCTGACCGGCCGGGACGCCCGGCTGCTGGCCCGGATCGGCAAGGGCCTGCCCGGGGTGGACGTCCGGGTGCTGGACGCGCCGCCGATCGTGGGGTCGGCCCTGCACGGGCTGGACCGCCTCGGCGCGACGTCCGAGGCGGTGGAGCGGCGGCTCAGAGCCGGATTCGCCACCCGGCGGCCGTCAGGCCCATGAGCACGACCGTGTCCTCCCGTTCGAGAAGTCTGGTAAAGACTCTTGCCTAGATGAGATAAAGACTCTTTACTGTCTTCATGAAGTCAGCAGGCTTTGCGGTCCGCGGGGTCATCGAAGGGTTCTACGGCCGTCCATGGAGTCACGAGCAGCGGCTCGACCTGCTCGGCTTCCTCGGCGCCCGGGGCATGAACACCTACGTCCACGCCCCCAAGGCCGACCGCCCGTCGTGGCGGGAGGCCGGCGTGGAGGGGCTGGGCGAGCTGGCCGCGCGCGGCAGGCAGGCGGGGGTGGACGTCGTCTACTGCCTCTCCCCCGGCCTGTCCCTGCGGTACTCCGACGCCGGGGACGTCCAGGCGTTGTGCGTGGCGTTCGAGCGGGCCATGGAGGCCGGGGCCGCCGGCGTCGGGCTGCTGCTCGACGACATCCCCATGCGGCTGCGGCACCCGCGGGACGCCGCCGCCTTCGACGACCTCGCCGCCGCGCAGGTCGCGCTCATCGAGGCCGTCTTCGCGCGCACCGGACGGCTGGTCGTCTGCCCCACCGTCTACTGCGGCACCGGCGACGACCCGTACGTCCGGGCCCTCGGCCTGATCGACGCCCGGATCGACCTGTTCTGGACCGGCCGGAGCATCTGCTCGGCCACCATCGACCTGGCCGACGCCGCGGCCGTCGCCCGCACGCTGAACCGGGCCCCGCTCTACTGGGACAACTACCCGGTCAACGACGTCGCGATGGGCCACGAGCTGCACATCGGCCCGTACCGGGGCAGGGACCGGCACCTGTACCGGTTCGCCACCGGTGTCGTGGCCAACGGCATGGAGCTCTACGAGTCGTCGAAGATCGCCTTCGCCACGGTCGCCGACTACCTGCGCGACCCTGAGGGCTACGACCCGGAGGAGAGCTGGGAGCGGGCCCTGGCCGACGTCGTCGGGGACGGCGCGGATCTGGCCGCCTACCGGCTCTTCGCCGACAACGTGCGCGGCTCCTGCCTGGAGCCGCACGACGCGCCCAGGCTCACGGGGGTGCTGGAGCAGTGGGCGTTCGAGCGCGGGTCCGGCGACGCCGCGGCGGCCGACCGGCTGCTGGCCGCGCACGCGGAGGAGCTGCTGGCCGCGGCCGGGCACCTGCTGCGCGGGCCGGTGCGGCGCGGCGCGCTGGTGGCCGAGGCCCGGCCCTGGCTGGAGGAGTTCGAGCGGGGCGCGCTGGCGCTGCTGGCCACCGCTCGTCGAAACGTACGACCGCACCCCCGTCGCCCCGCACCCAAGCGGGTGTTCGGCGACTGTCTTGAGGAGTTCTCATGGTGAACAGGACGGCCGGGGCGCTCGCCCTGATGCTGCTGGTGTCGGCCTGCGGTGGCGGCGGGCAGAGCGCGGCCACCGACAATGTGTTACGGATCGCGATGAGCTCCCCCGGCGAGGAGCAGATCAAGGTGTGGAAGGACGTCGCGGCCCAGTACGAGAAGGCACACCCGGGCGCCAAGGTCGAGCTCAACTTCCAGGAGGACGACCTCTACCAGACCATCGGCCTGCAGAACCTGCTCAACGGCCGGCAGGCGCCCGACGTCTACTTCGAGTGGGCGGGCGACCGCCTGCGCACCCGGGTCAAGGACGGCTTCGCCGCCGACATCTCCTCCCAAGTCACCACAGGTCCCCTCAAGGGCCTCATCCCGGACGAGGCGTACAAGCGCACCACGGTCGACGGCAAGACGGTCATGGTGCCGTTCGCGGCCGATGTCACCAACGTCCTCTGGTACAACACCAAGATCCTGGCCGACGCCGGCGTGCAGCCGCCCAAGACGTTCGAGGAGCTGCTCGCGGCCTGCGACACGCTCAACGCCAAGGGCGTCACCCCGATCGCCTCGGGCAACAAGGACCTGTGGGCCGCCGGCAACTGGCTGTCCCACCTGGTCTCCCGGGTCGTCGGCGAGCAGTCCTACCAGGACGTGCTGTCGGGCAAGGCCCCCATGACCGACCCCGCCTGGGAACGCGCGCTCGGCTACGTGGCCCAGCTGCACGACCACAAGTGCGTCAACAGCAGCGCCAACGCCGCCAACGACAACGAGGGCGCACAGCTGTTCTTCCAGGGCAAGGCGGCCATGCACCCGATCGGGGCGTGGCTGGTCAGCTGGGCCCTGGACGAGGCCCCGAAGCTGGACTTCGACTACGTCAACCTGCCGGCGATGACCGGCGGCGCGGGCGACCAGGAGAGCGTCATCGGCGTCGTCACCGGTTACGTGATCAACGCCAGGAGCAGGAAGGTCAAGGAGTCGGCCGAGTTCCTGGCGCTGCTGAACTCCCCGGCCAACGCCGCCGCGTTCGTCAAGGCGGGCACGGTGCCCCAGGCCAGGGCGGCGGGCGCCGGGCAGATCGACGCGCGCACCACCCGGCTCAACGACCTGCTGGCCGACGCCAGGACCGTGGTCTCACCGCCGGACACCGGCTATGACCTCAAGCGCGCCGACGCGCTCTACCGCGCGCTGGCCGCGGTGCTCGGCGGGGTGAAGTCTCCCAAGGAAGCGCTGGCCGTCGCGGGATGAGACGCAAGCTCACGCCGTACCTGTTCGCCGCCCCGGCGCTGCTGGTGTTCGGCTTCGCGGTGCTCGTGCCCGCGCTGGCGACCGGGGCGTTCAGCCTGACAGAGTGGACCGGTTTCGGGCCGATGGAGTTCGTCGGCCTCGACAATTTCCTCAGAGCAGCCCAGGACACGATTTTTCTGGATTCGTTCGTCCATGTCGGCATCTACATTGTTGTGACCATCGTGCTGGAGGTCGCCGTGGGCCTCGTCCTGGCCGGGCTGCTGGTCACCCGGCGCGGCGGGGCGCCCTGGTTCCGCGTCGCCCTGTTCACCCCGGTCATGTTGCCGATGGTGGTCGTGGCCGTGCTCTGGGCGTTCGTCTACAACGCCGACTTCGGCCTGGTCAACGCCTTGCTGGGGCTGGTCGGCGTGCCGGGCGAGGTCTGGCTGGGTGACGAGGGCACGGCGCTCCTGGCCGTCTGCGTCGTCTCCGGGTGGGTGTACGCCGGGTTCTACATGGCGATCTTCTACGCCGCCTTCGCCCAGATCCCGTCGGACGTGGTCGAGGCCGCCCGCCTCGACGGCGCCGGTGAGCCGGCCATCTTCCGCCGGATCAAGGTGCCGATGATCAGGGACGCCGTCGAGGTCTGCCTGCTGCTCTGCGTCACGGGCGGCTTCCAGACGTTCGACCTATTCTACGTCATGACGGGCGGCGGGCCGTACAACGCGACGGAGATCCCCACCACGTACCTGACCCGGGTGGTCTTCCGCGACGGCGAGGTCGGCTACGGCTCGGCCATGGCGGTGCTGATGACCGCGGCCGTGGTGCTCATCGGCCTGGCGTTCATGCGCCTGCGCAGGAGGTCGGCCCGATGAGACGGCTCTCGACCGTGCTGCTGGCCGTGGTGTCGGCGGCGTTCTTCCTGCCGCTGCTGTGGATGGTCGCCTCCAGCTTCAAGTCCAACGCGCAGATCTTCGCCGACCCGTTCGCCCTGCCCGAGGCGCTGGACTTCGGGCGCTGGGCCCAGGCGTGGGAGGTCGGCGGCATCGGCGGGTACGCGCTCAACAGCGTGATCGTGACCTCGGTGTCGGTGCTGCTGATCCTGGCGCTGTCGTCGGCGGCGGCGTTCGCGTTCAGCCGCTTCGACTTCCGCGGGCGGGGGCTGTTCATGGGCCTGCTGGCGCTCGGGCTGCTGCTGCCGCTGCAGTCGTACTTCATCGCCCAGAGCACGATGTTCACCGAGCTGGCGCTGAGCGACACCCGATGGGCGCTGATCATCCCGTACACGGCCATGGGCCTGCCGCTGGCCACGTACCTGATCAAGGTCTACCTGGACGCGCTGCCACGGGAGCTGTTCGAGGCCGCGCACATCGACGGCGCCTCCGACCTGCGGGTCTACCTGCTGATCGCGCTGCCGCTGCTGCGGCCGGGGCTGGCGACCGTGGCGGTGTTCTCCGCGCTGTCCTGCTGGAACGAGTTCCTGCTGGCCCTGCTCTACATCCAGGACGACGCGCTCAAGACGATCCCGACCGGCCTGCTGGCCTTCTCCAGCCGCTACGTGACCGACTACGGCCTGCTGTTCTCGGCCCTGTCGATCATCACGCTGCCGATGATCGCGGTCTACGTCGTGTTCAACCGTCAGGTGGTGAGCGGCATCACGGCGGGCAGCCTCAAGTAGCCCGGCGCCGTTTCGCCGTCAGGGGCTCCCCCCGGTGATGCGCAACGCGAAGTCCGCGTAGGTGTCCGCAACTTCGTACGGTTCGTACGGCAGGGCGGAGTCGTACCAGTTCGCCACGCGCATCCCCATCCCGCTGATCGCGGTCACCGCGAGAAAGGCGTCGGGCACGGCGAAGACGCCCGCGGCGATGCCCTCGTCGATGATGTCGATGAGCAGTTGCCGGCCGGCCGCGCGCAGCATGAGCGCGGGGCCGGCCAGCTCGGGAGACAGGGCGTGCAGCTCGTTGTCGGCCACGACGGCCAGCATGGGGAACTCCGCGTGCGCCAGGACGTGGGCGCGCACCACCCGGCGCAGGCGCGAGGCGGGATCCGCCGGGCCCGCGGCGGCCGCCTCGGTCAGCCGCCGGTGGTGTTCCTCGTGACCGATGCGCACCAGCTCCGCCAGGACGTTCTCCTTGGTCGGGTAGTGGGAGTAGAGCGTCGCCGAGCGGATCTCGCAGGCCACCGCGAGGTCGCGGATGGAGGTGCCGTAGAAGCCCCGCTCGGCGAAGAGCTGCAGCGCCTCGCGCAGGATCCGGCCGGAGGTGCCCTGGAGCAGGATGTGCTCGGGCAGCCGGATGTCGGAGGCGGCGATCCGGCGCTGGGTCGCCAGAGCGGCCGATCGGTCGTCAGTCACGCGCTCATTCTGCCAAGACGCCGCTCCGGCCGGTCTCCTCGCACCTCAGGACGCCGACGGGGCCGTCACTGCGGCACGAGCGCGTTGCGGCGTACGTCCGACCAGGTGCCGTGGTCCAGGCAGATGCCGCAGTCCGGGCCGTAGAACAAGGACCTCGCCTCGGGGTCGTCCATGAGCTGGAAGCGCCACCAGGCGGTGGTGGGCGCGGCGAACGGCCCGGGGTCGCCGATGACGGTGAAGTGGTCGGCGCCGCGCACCTCGCCGTAGATCGCCGGGACGTGGTCCGCGTCGTCGTAGAAGGACCTGACCAGCCAGGGCCAGACGATGGAGTCGTTCTGGCCGGCCATGAGGAAGGCGGGCCCGTGGACGCCGTCGATGTCGGCCAGCGGGCCGGGCTGGATGGGCAGGACGGTGTCCACCCGGGCGTCGGCGCCGACGACGATGGCCGCCGCGCCGCCCTGGGAGTGCCCGGAGGCGCCGACGCGGGTCAGGTCGACCTTGCCGTGGAAGGGGCTGGACGGGTCGGCGTCGCGGCGGGCGAGCGCGTCGATCCCGGCCCGCATGGAGACGCCGAGGTTCGACATCGGGGTGTTGGCGGCCGAGACGATGAAGCCGTGGCTGGCCCACTGCAGCAGCAGGTCGCGGTAGACGAGCGGGGCGCCGCCCGTGCCGTTGCCCCACACGATCACCGGGTGGCGGCGGTCGCTGCGCGCGATGTCGCGCGGGTAGTAGAGCGTGTTGACCACGCCGACCTCCACGGCGGTCGCGTAGGGGCCGGGCGCGCCCCAGTCCGTGGTCGCGGCGTGGGCGGGAGCCGTGCCGAGGGCGTACACGACGAGCAGGGCGGTGAGCAGGCGTCGGAACAAGGCGGCCTCCTGACTGGGGGGTTTGCACGAATCCTGGACACGACGGAGGCCGCCGTCTCTCCGCATTCGGGCCAAGAATTGACGCGCCGGTTTGGGCAATGTGACGATCACGGGATGTCCGACCTGCACAGCCGGATGCAGCCGAGAGTGCGCGGGCTCACCGCCGCGGTGATCGCCCGGTGCGCCGCCGAAGTGCCGTTCTACCGGGAGCTGCCGCCCGAGACCCTGCGCGGCGAGGTGGCCGGCTCGGTCTCGGCCGTCCTGACGATCCTGCTGCGCGCGCTCAGCCGCCCCGACGCCATGGGCCCGGCCGACCTGACCCGGGTCATCGAGTGGTCCGCGCGGCGCGCCGAGGACCACCTGCCGCTGGACGCGGCGGTGACCGCCTACCTCATCGGCGCCGAGGTCTGGTGGCAGGCGCTGACCGAGGAGGCCGCGCCGGAGGAGCTGGCCGCGGCCGGCCGGCGGCTGCTCGGCTGCCTGCGCACGGCGATGCCCGCCGTCGCCCTGGCGCACCAGCAGGCCCAGGAGGACATCAGGAGCGAGGACAAACGGGCGCGCCGCGCGCTGATCGGCGCGTTGCTGAGCGGCCAGCCGTACGAGGGCCTGGCCGCGGCGGCGGGGGTCGAGGTGGGCCAGGAGCACGAGGTGCTGCTCCTCGACCTGGGGCAGCCCGCGCCGCCGGCCCGGCTCGTGCAGTCGGCGCTGGACGCGCACACCGGGACGCTGGTGCTGATGGACCACGTCGAAGGAGTCGCGCTGCTGCCCGGCGGGCACGCCCTGGACGCGCTCCCGGGCCGGCTGGCCGAGGCCGTGGGCCGCCCCGTGCCGGCCGCCGCCGCCCGCGCCGCGGCGCCCGCGGCGATCCCCGACGCGGCGCGGGAGGCCCGCGAGGTGCTGGACCTGGTGCGCAGGCTCGACCGGCCGCCCGGCCTCTACCGCCTGGACGACGTGCTGCTCGAACACCAGCTGGCCCGTCCGGGCGCGGGGCTGGCCCGGCTGGCCGCCAAGCTCGCGCCGCTCGACGGCCATCCCCACCTGCTGGAGACGCTGCGGGCCTTCGTCGAGCGCGGCCACAACCGCCGCCGGACCGCGCTCGACCTGCACATCCACCGCAACACGCTGGACTACCGGCTGCGCCGGGTGAGCCTGCTGACCGGGCTCGACCTCGCCGAACCCGCGCAGGCGCGGCTGCTGGCGGCGGCGATCACCGCGCGCGAGCTGACCAGACCCTGAGCTCGGCGTCGCGCGGCGCGTGCACGACGCCCGAGCCCGGGGAGTCGAAGACCATGACGGGCCGGGAGGAGTCCCACGGCTGCCAGCCCGGATCGCCGGTCGCGGCGAAGGCGACCCAGGCCCGGTGCATGGCGTCGGCCAGGTCCTGCGGCGGCTCGTCGCCGGCCAGCTCGCGGGCGTGCCGCAGGTTGTCGAAGACGAAGCCGATCTCCAGGGCGTGGCAGGCGCGCAGGTCCATGACCTTCGTCCGCCACGCGAACTCGTAGACGTGGGCCCGCTGCACGCTGTCGGCCAGGCGGTTGACCGGGGCGCGCAGCAGCAGGTCGGTGGCCATCTCGCCGAGCAGCTCACCGGGCGTGGCGCCGGGGCGGGCGGACCGGTAGAGCCGCAGGGCCCGTCCCGGGACGCGCAGCTTCAGCAGGGCCAGGCGGAGCATGAGCCGGCCGACCCGGTCCACGGCTCCGCTGGGGACGAACCAGAGCCGGTACTCCTCCCGGTTGGCGCCGACGAGCAGGTCTGCCTCGACCGGACCGGCGTCCGGCTCGGTCACGATGTGGAAGCCGGGGCCGCCGGTGATCGGGTCCGCGCTGCCGACCACCTCGGCCTGGACGTCGAGCAGCCGCTCCCGGTCGATCGCGGCGAACGCCTCGGCCGTGGCCGGCACCTTGAGCCGGTCCGCCATCAGCCGCACCGTCCGCGCGGCCTCGGCCCGCGTCACGGTGTGCGGCGGACCGCTCTGCATGATCGCCCGGCGGAACAGGCCCCTGGCGCGCGGGCTGGTGAGCAGCGCGCCGATGCTGACGGCGCCCGCCGACTCGCCGAAGACGGTGACGTTGCCGGGGTCGCCGCCGAAGGCCGCGATGTTGTCGCGCACCCATTCCAGCGCGGCGATCTGGTCGAGCAGGCCGCGGTTGTCCGGCGCGTCGGGGAAGACGCCGAAGCCCTCGACGCCGAGCCGGTAGTTGATCGAGACCAGGACGACGCCGTCCCTGGCGAAGGCGTGGCCGTCGTACAGGGGCAGGCCGGCGGAGCCGTTGCGCAGGGAGCCGCCGTGGATCCACACCATCACGGGACGCGCGCCGCCGGCCGCGCCGGGGGTCCAGACGTTCAGGTTGAGGCACTCGTCGCCGGGGATCTGCTGCTCGGGGATGAGCCGGTCGAGCGGCGGCCGGTAGGGCCGTTGGGGGGCGGTCGGGCCGAACTCCGCCGCGTCACGGACGCCGTCCCAGCGCTCGACGGGCGCGGGGACGCGGAAGCGGTGGGCGCCGAACGGCGGCGCCGCGTAGGGGATGCCCCGGAAGACCTGGATCCCGTCGTGGAGTCGGCCGCGCACCTTGCCGTGCCGGGTGGCCGCGATGATGTCCATGCGCCGGATCCTACCGATCGATCGGTCGGCAGCCGAGGGCCGAAACTCGCGTGGAAGGGTGGGCGGCGACCGGGCAATCAGTAGTGTCCGACATCCCCGGCGAGAGAGACCCGTGCATGACCACGTTCCTCGACGGAGCGGTCGCCGATCCCGAGCGATTCTCCGCCCTCTTCGATGCCCACTACGAGGAGATCCGCAGCTACATCGGCCGCCGCCTCGACCTCGACGTCGCCGAGGACCTCGCCGCCGAGACCTTCCTGATCGCCTTCCGCCGGCGGGCCGGATTCGACGCCGCCAAAGGCGGCATCAGACCTTGGCTGTACGGCATCGCCACCAAGCTCATCGGCCGGCACCGGCGTGCCGAGCTCCGGCGCTACCGGGCGCTGGCCAGGTCGGGGCCGCCCGCCGAGGAGGACAACCACGACCAGCGGGTGGTCGACCGGGTCGCGGCGCGGGTGACCGTACAGCAACTGTCGGCCGCACTGGCCGGGCTGTCGCGCGGTGAGCGCGACGTGGTGCTGCTCGTCGCCTACGGCGAGCTGACCTACGACGAGGTGGCGGCGGCGCTCGGCATCGCCTACGGCACCGTCGCCTCCCGGCTCAGCCGGGCCAGGACCAAACTTCGTGACGCGTTGGGAGTTGAGGTGTGATGAAGGAATTCCAGCTCATCGACGAGGTGATGCCGCAGGTGCCGCCCGCCGGCCACGCCGCCGTGACGGCCGCCCGCGCCCGGATGACCGGCGCCGCCCGGCGGCGGCGCCGGCCGGTCTGGCCCAAGGTGACGCTCGCGGCGGTGGCGGTCAGCGCGGTGCTGGCCGGTGGTTTCGTGGCGGTGCCCCTCCTGGGCGGGACGGACGTCCGGACCGCGACGATCCCGCGGGCCGACGCGGTGCTCGACGCGGCGGCCGGCCGGCTGGCCGCGCAGCCGCCGGGCACCGGGGCGTGGTGGCGGCGGGAGATGACGCAGGTGCTGCGGACGAAGCCCGCGACCTACACCGTCGAGCAGCGGGTCAGGGACGTGCTGTGGGCGGGCCGGGACCGGAAGGCCGGATACCGGACGCAGCGCGGGCCCGTCTCCGCCGAGCCGCTCACGCCCGCCGACGAACAGGCGTGGAAGGCCGCGGGCTCGCCCGACCTGTGCGACGGCTGCCAGTTGGGAAAGACCTACTTCACCCCGCTGAAGTTGACGAGGAAGCCGGTGACGGAACTGCCCGCCGAACCCCGGGCGCTCAAGGCCGAGCTGCTGGCGGCCAACGACGAGAAGGACCCGGAGGCGTGGTTGTGGGGGGCGGCCAAATGGCTGCTGCTCGACGTCGAGAGCACCCCGGCCACCAGGGCCGCGCTCTACCGCGTGCTCGCCGGACTGCCGGGGGTGCGGGTGGAGAACGACGTCACCGACATCGACGGCCGTACCGGGGTCGCGCTGACCTACGGCCAGGCGCCCGCGCGTCAGCAGATCATCATCGACCGGGACAGCGGGCAGCTGCTCGCCGTCCAGGAGGCCGGCGGCTCCTCGGCGTACGTGGTCGAACGCCTGGGCTGGACCGACGACCCGGCCCCGAAGCAGTCGACCTTCTCGTGAGCGACGCAGCAGCAGGACCCCCCGGGTCCGCTCGCGACGCCATGCCCCGTGCCCCCTGGACCGGGCTGCGAGGATCAGCCGAGCGTGAACGTCCTGGCGCGGAAACGGCGCCGGCTGGGAGGGTGGGATCATGATGGAGGAATTGCGGGACGCCGAGCGCCGGCTCCAGGCCGCGCAGCTCGCCGGAGATGTCGAGGCGCTGGATCGGCTGCTGGATGATCGGCTGATCTTCACCTTCGGTGCGAACGTCGCGACCAAGGCGGACGACCTGGAGCTGCACCGCACTCGGACGCAGGTGCTGACGAAGGTGGCCGAGGAGGAGTTGACCGTGCTCGCCGATGGGCGCACCGGGGTGACGTGGTTTCTCGGCACCCTCGAAGGGACCGTCTCCGGTGCGCCGTTCGCGGCCAGGATGCGCTACACCCGTACTTGGCTGTACGACGAGACGCACGGCTGGCGAATCATCGCCGTGCACGCCGGCACGACCGATTGACACAACCGGCACGTCGTCTTGACACAGCTGGCACGTTGTCCGGCGACCGGCCGGCCGGATGGTCGCCGGACGACGTGCCACGACCCGGAGGCGAGCCGTCCGGCTCCGGGCTCGTCCACACGAACGAGCCCGAAGCCGGGCGCGGCCCCGGATGTCGCCGCCGTGGCCCCACGCGTGGCCGCCGCAGCTCAGCTTGATCTTCATCAGGCCGAGCCCGTACCCCCAGGCGGACGGGAGCGCCGGCGACTCGACGGTCTGCTTCATCTTCTTCAGCTGGGCCGGCTTGAGCAGGTCGCCGCCCAGCAGCGCGCCGAGGAAACGGGTGACGTCGCTCGGGGTGCTGACGAGGTTGCCGGACGTCCAGCCCCAGGAGGGGTCCATCTCGGTGAACTTCACCAGCTTTCCGCTCTTGTCGGCGTGGTAGCCGTTCGGGTGGTCGCCAGGTGCGGCCGCCGATGCGTACCGTCCCGTCGGCGGGCACCTTGGCACGCGTCTCCAGGTCCGCCACGCCGGCGGTGAATGCAACATTCTGACGCTGACCAGCATGGCGGCGGAGACATATCCCAAACAGACCCGCATACCCGATTTGTCTACCGGGGCAGGCCGACGGAGGGCCGATTTGAAGAGGCTGCCACCCCCTGGACCTGCCAAGGGATCAAGTTACAGATTTTGACATCTGTTACCAGCCCGCTTAGCGTTTCTCGTATGGAGCAGAGAACATTGGGCGCCGACGTCTGTGTGGGGGCGGTCGGGCTCGGTTGTGCGGGCATGTCCGGCACGTACGGACGCCGCGCCGACGACCAGAGCATCGCGACGCTTCGCCACGCGCTCGACGCCGGGATCACGTTCATCGACACGGCCGACCACTACGGGATGGGCCACAACGAGACGCTCATCGGGCAGGCGCTGCGAGCCGCCGATCGCGACCACGCCGTGGTGAGCGTCAAGTTCGGCGCGTTGTTCGGTGTGGACGCCAGCGTGCGCGGCGTCAACGGCCGGCCGGACGCGATCCCGAACTACCTGGGCTACTCGCTGCAGCGGCTGGGCACCGACTACGTGGACATCTACCGCCCGGCCAGGCTGGACCCCGCCGTCCCGATCGAGGAGACCGTCGGCGCCGTCGCCGAGATGGTGCGGAAGGGCTACGTGCGCGGCATCGGGCTGTCCGAGGTCGGCGCCGAGACGATCCGCCGCGCCCACGCCGTGCACCCGATCACCGACGTCCAGATCGAGTACTCGCTGTTCAGCCGCGGCGTCGAGGACGAGATCCTGCCCACCTGCCGCGAGCTGGGCATCGGCGTCACCGCCTACGGGGTGCTCGCCCAAGGACTGCTGAGCGGGACGTGGCGGCCGTCGGCCGGCGACGCACGGCATCGCGGGCACCTGCCCCGCTTCGCCGCCGGCAACATCGAGGCCAACCTCGCGCTGGTCGAGCGGCTGCGGGAGATCGCCGCCTCCCGCGGCGTCACGGTCGCGCAACTCGCGATCGCGTGGGTGCTGGCGCAGGGTCGCGCGCACCAGGACGTCGTCGCGCTGGTCGGGGCCAGCAGGCCGCGCAGCGTCACCGAGGCGGTGGACGCCGCCGGCCTGCGGCTGACCGAGGACGACCTGGACGCGATCGAGCAGGCCGTCCCCCGAGGGGCGGTCGCGGGAGAACGCTACGCCCCCGCACTGCTCGCACTGCTGGACAGCGAGCGGACGGGCGGCGGGCGCTGATGCCCGCCCGAACCCCGCTGGACGCGAACGCCATCCTGGCGGCCACCGAGGACATCCTGCGCCGCCACGGACCGGACAAGGCCACGGTCGTCGACGTCGCCCGGGCACTCGGGGTCAGCCACGCCGCCGTCTACAAGCACTTCCCCTCCAAGCAGGCGCTGCGCGAGGCCGTGACCCGGCGCTGGCTCGACCGCAACCGCGACGCCCTCGCCGTCATCGCCGCCGACGGCGCGGTCCCGCCGGCGCGGCGGCTGCGTGCCTGGCTGCACGCCGTGCTGGCCGTGAAGCAGGCCAAGATTCGCGAGGACCCGGAGCTGTTCGCCGCCTACGGAATCCTCGCGGCCGCGCACAGCAGCGTGGCCACCGACCACGTCGCCGACCTCTTGGGCCAGCTGACGGCCATCATCGCCGACGGCGCCGCCGACGGCAGCCTCCGCACCGACGACGCGCAGGCCACCGCCCACGTGGTCTTCAACGCCACCGCCAAGTTCCACCACCTCGCCCACGCGGCCGAATGGCAGGACCCCGGCATCGGCGCCGAACTCGACGACGTGTGCAGCCTGCTGCTCGAGGGCCTTCACGCCCCCACATCGCCGTAGCCGAACCGGGCCGGCCACACGCCGCGACTCGTCAGCGGCGCGCCCGGCCCCGCCCGCCGCCACCCAGGCGGCAACGAACAAGGAGGACGAACGACCATGGTCCAAGCAATCGGAGTGACGCGGCCAGGCGGACCGGACGCCCTCGGAGAGCTCGACCTGGTGGCCGAGCCGATCGGCCCCGGTCAGGTCAGGATCCGGGTGAGCAGTGCCACGGTGAACCCGGCCGACGCGATGATCCGTTCTCGTCCGCGGCAGGACGAGGCGGACGCGGTGCGGGTGCCGGGCATGGAGGTGGCCGGCGTGATCACCGAGATCGGCCCCGCCGTCGACCGCCCGTTCACGATCGGGGACGCCGTCATGGCCGTCGTGGTGCCCTCAGGTGCGCACGGCGGCTACCGGGCGGACCTCGTCGTGCCGGCACGCTCGGTCGCGAAGATCCCGGCCGGGCTCTCGGACGTTCAGGCCGCCACCGTCCCGATGAACGGGCTCACCGCCCGGCTCGCCCTCGACACGCTGGCGCTCCCGGCCGGCGCGACGGTCGCCGTCACCGGCGCGGCCGGCACCGTCGGCGGGTACGTCGTCCAGCTCGCCAAGCAGGCCGGGCTGGTCGTCGTCGCCGACGCCGCCCCGCAGGACGAGACCTTCGTGCGCGAGTGCGGGGCCGACGAAGTCGTGCCGCGGGGGGACGACTTCGCCGCGATGGTCCGCCGCCATCACCCGGGCGGGGTGGACGGGCTCGTCGACGCCGCCGTGCTGGAGGCCGCGGCGCTCCCTGCCGTCAAGGACGGCGGCGCCGTCGTCACCGTCCGCGGTTACCGGGGCGACGGGACCGGCCGGGTCCGCGTCGTCCCGATCTTCGTCCGCGACTACGCCGAGGCCGCGGCCGAGCTCGACCGGCTCGCCGAACTCGCCGGTGAGGGACGGCTCACCGTCCGCGTGGCCGGCGAACTGCCGGCCTCCCGGGCCGCCGACGCGCATCGCTCGCTCGACCGGCGCGGCGTTCGCGGGCGGTTCGTCCTGCGGTTCGGCTGACCTCGGTATCCGCGCGATCCCCGCCCGCTGCCGTTGTTTTCCTGCGCCCAGCCTTCTCCAAGACCGTGGACGGGGATGACACCTTCCAGCAGACCGGACCATCACCTTCGCTGGGAGGGCACGTCATGAAGGACAGGCCGCCATGGCCGAACGACGACGCCATGATGCAGATCGCGATCGAGCAGGCTCAGACGGGGTTCGATCAGGGCGGGATCCCCGTCGGCGCGGTGCTCGCCACCCCCGCCGCCCTGCTCGGGGCGGGTCACAACGAGCGCGTCCAGCGAGGTGATCCGACGGCGCACGGCGAGATGGCCTGCCTGCGCGACGCGGGATCGCGATCCTCCTACGCCGGCACGACGCTGTACACGACGTTGTCGCCGTGCCCGATGTGCAGCGGAGCGATCATCCTGTTCCGGATCCCGCGGGTGGTCATCGCCGAACGGGTGACCTACGCGGGGGACGTCGGCTTCCTGCGCGGACACGGCGTCGACGTCGAGGTGCGGGCCGACGAGCGGTGCATCGCGCTGATGTCGGAGTTCCAGCGGCGCTCGCCCCGGCTGTGGAGCGACGACATCGGCGGCCGGTGAGCCGCGTCCGGGACCCGTTGCGCCGTTCGGCGCGAGCGCCCCGCCTTTTATGCGTGCTTTGCGGAGTCGGCTACTATAAGTCACGTTGTTCCACCTCAGGCTGAGGGGCCCGCGACGTCACCACCAGTGACGGAGCCAGTGGAGCGGCCCGGCGAGTTCCTCCACGCCGGGCGAGCGGGCCCCGTGGATCTTTCCCCTTTGCAGGACACCTCCTCTGGGCTCGTGTGCTCATTCGATTTTCAGAGATGTCAAAGGAAAGAACCTTGGCCCGCTTCGACACCATCGTCGCTCTTCGCCTGGCGAAGGCGCTGCTCACCTTCACCGTCGGCGGCTTCGCGCTGCTCGTCGTGTTCGGCAACCTCACCGACTACGGCACGAACTTCGAGTTCGTCCGGCACGTGCTGGCCATGGACGCGCAGAAGCCCGAGCTCGCCGCGGTCAGCCAGATCAACTACCGCGCCATCCCCTGGACGTGGGCGCATCACGTCGCCTACGTCGGCGTCATCCTCACCGAGGCGGTCATCATGGTGACCTGTCTCGTGTCGGCCTGGCAGCAGGTCAGGGCCGTCGGCCGCGACGACGCCGCCTACCATCGGTCCAAGCGCTGGGGCGTCGTCGGCTGCACGGTCGCCCTGCTGCTGTGGTTCTTCGGCTTCCAGGCCATCGGCGGCGAGTGGTTCGGCATGTGGATGAACGGCACCTGGAACGGCATCCCCGACGCGGTGCGGCTGTGCACGTACATCGGGATCGTGCTGGTCTTCCTCAGCCTGCGCAACGACGCCCGCGAGAACGCCTGACCGGGCGCCGGTCCCGTCATGGCCGGACGTCGCCGTGACGGAGTCCGTTCAGCAGGAGGGTGAGCAGGCGGTCGGCGCGAGCCGGGCTGTCGGGGGTGTCCTGGGCGGCCCAGGCGATCGCGCCGACCATCCTCAGCACGTCCGCGTCGTCCGCCTCGGCGGCGATCACGCCTGACCGCCGCGCCCGGGCCAGCAACGCGGCTCCCACCTCGAACATCTGCGCATGCCAGTTCGCCACCGGGCCGGTCTCGCGATCGAGCGCCGCGTTCATCACGGCCGCCGACAGACCTCGATAGGTCAGGCCGTGCGCGAGCGCGGCACGCAACCACGCGGACAGCGCGTCGAACGCGTCCTCGGCCGCCAGCAGGCGGTGGCCGAGGTCGACCAGGTCGGCCATCTGCCCGGCGAGCACCGCCTCGATGAGATCCAGCCGGGTGGGGAAATGCCGATAGAGCGTCCCGCTGGCCACGCCTGCCCGCCGGGCGATCTCATCGAGGGAGGCCTCGACGCCGGACTCGGCGAACGCGATTCTCGCCTGCTCGACCAGCTGCTCGTAGTTGCGCCGGGCGTCCGCGCGCATCGGACGCCCCTCGCGGGATCGTGGATCGTGGCCTGCCGTCACCGTCACCCATCCTTGCTTACCGGGGACACAGTCCGCTACCGTGCCGACATAACCGGACTATGCCTCACCTTACTGGCGCGGCTCACCCGGAGCATGGAGGCCGCCCTCATGGCGCTGACCGAACAAGACAGAACCGACATCACCGACGTGATCCATCTCCACGGCCACCTCACCGACGCCGGCGAGCTGGACCGGGCCGACGAGCTGTTCACCCCGGACGTCGTCTACGACCTGGACGACTTCGGCCTCGGCTCCTTGCACGGGATCGCCGCCATCCGCGCGGCCGCGCTCGCGGCGGGCGACGCCAACCCGGTCGGCCATCACGTCACCAACATCCTGATCATGCCGATCGACGGTCGTTCGGCCCGCGTCCGGTCCAAGGGGATCGGCGTCAAGGCCGACGGAACGGCCGGCAGCGTCGTCTACGACGACGTCCTGATCCGCCAGGCCGACGGCTGGCGGATCAGCCGCCGCAGGGTGACCGCCGGGCGGGCGGCGCTCGACGAGCGGGAAGCCGGTCCGCGCGCGGTGCTGGAGCGCTGGCGCCGAGCCGCCCTCATGCGGTCCCCCGAAGACCTGCGGCGCCTTTACGCCCCCGACGCGGTCCACGAGTTCCCGTTCACCGGCCCGGGTCTGCCGTCGCGGCTCGCGGGCCGGGACGAGATCGTGAACTGGATCACCGCGGGCTGGCGCGACCACCCGCTGACGTACGAGCGCTACCGCACCCTCGCCATCCATGACACCGGCGATCCGGGAACGATCGTCGTCGAGCAGGAAGCCCTCGGGACCAGCGCGGCCACCGGCGAGTTCGCACTGCCCAACCTGCTCGTCCTCACCGTTCGCGATGGGCGGATCACCCGTCTGCGCGACTACGTCAACCTCCCGGCAGCCGCGGCCGCCCTGGGCGGGGACGCCTGAACGGCGGCCCGCCCGGACGAGCCCGGAGCCCGGCGCGCGTCACGGGACGACGTGAAGGAGCCCCGGCCGGAGAACCGGCCGGGGCTCGCTACCCCTGATCTCCGACGCTCAGAGCGTGATGCTCCAGGTGTCCAGGAAACCGGTGTCACCGGCGTAGACGTCCCTGATGTCGAGCGTCCAGGTGCCGGCGGCCTGCTGGGTGACCGGGACCGAGAAGGTCCTGGTGCCGTACTGCGTGCAGCTCGTGCCACCGTAGGGGTCGACCAGGTAGAAGGTGCCGTTCGGGCCGCGGAGCCGGATGTTCAGGTCCTCGGCGCAGGTGTGGCTGATCGTGATGGACAACTTCACCGGGGAGACCGCGGTGCCCGTCGCGTTCGACGTGATCGAGCTCTGGGTCGTGGTGTAGTCCCTGATCTGGTAATCGGTGTTGTTGGTGAACGTCCGGCCGCCCGAGGTGCCCACCGTGAGGGTGTAGGTCGCGGTGTGCGTGGTCGAGCCGGTGCCGGTGCCCGTGATGGTGATCGGGTAGGTGCCCTGGGCCGTGGAGGCGCCGACGGACAGGGTGAGGGTGGAGGAGTTGCCGGAGGTCACCGAGG
>NZ_JBEOZT010000037.1:84554-85866 GCF_040298265.1 Nonomuraea sp. NPDC001636 | reverse complement strand
GGTTACATTCCGAACCCGGAAGTTAAGCTTCTCTGCGCCGATGGTACTGCACTCGGGAGGGTGTGGGAGAGTAGGTCACCGCCGGACAATCTTTCAAAGAAGCCCCACACGGTTCGTGTGGGGCTTCTTTGCGTTGTACACGTTTTTCGATGAAGAGCTTCAGGGGCGCAGCACCGCCTTGGGGTAAGGGGGCCGGGCCACCCGCCAGTAGCGTCGTGCCAGCGGGCTCGCGAACACGGATCTGCCGGGAGGGCCGGTGCGCTGTAGGACCGCATGTGTTGACGCGATGACTGGAGATCGGGCGCGACGCCTTATATGCCTCGTGAGCCGGCCATGGGCGATGGTGGCCGGCTCCTGGAAGGAGCGGCGCGCTAGGTGTCGTTCTGTTGCCTTCTGGATCGATCGCATCCGAGCAGAGCCCCTCTTGGGCGGCTGAGGCGCAGCAGCTGTGAGGAGCCATCCTCGAGCCACAGGCTCGTCTGCGATGTGTTTGTCGGAACTCATCGTTCAGAGGCTTCTTTCAATTCTCCGGAGACACGTGCACGAGAACGTCCGCCGCGTCTTTCTGGTGAGTGGCGTTCTGTGGGTGGAGGTGAAGCTGGGATCGTCGTGGGTGGCTGGAGGGCTCGGTGACGGTCGGGGGCTTGCTAGGCTGGGTGTGGGCCACCCCCACGGGTGGCCTTCGTCGCGTAAGGCCCGAGGGCGGGCGGCGACCAGCCACGGTGGACCGCCGTTGTGAGTCCGCTGAGTGAGCCAACGAAATGGACCAGAAGTGAACAGTGATAACGGATCGGACGGCGGACAGCGCGGGCGCGGCGACGACGGGGACAGGCGCTCCAGCGGCGGCAGGACTGGCGGATACGGCTCTCGCGGGCGTGATTCCGGTGGCGATCGTCCATTCCGTTCAGAGGGCCGGCCGCGGCCGTACAACCGCGAGGACAGAGCGCCCCGAAGCGGGGAGGGTTCCCGCGACGAGCGTGCGCCGCGGCGCGAGGGCGGTTTCCGGGACGAGGGCCGCTCCTACCGCGACCGGGACGACCGCGGGCCCCGCCGCGAGGGCGGCTACGGTGACCGCCGTGAAGGCGGAGGCGGCTACGGTGAGCGTCGCGAGGGCGGCGGTGGCTACGGCGATCGCGGGCCGCGTCGTGAAGGTTCTGACCGTGGTCCGCGTCGCGAGGGCTTCGATCGGGGTCCGCGTCGCGAGGGCTTCGATCGCGGGCCGCGTCGTGAGGGTGACGAGCGTCCTCCTTACCGGGACCGGGATGATCGCGGGCCGCGCCGTGAGGGTGACGAGCGTCGTCCCTTCCAGGCG
>NZ_JBEOZT010000037.1:0-84459 GCF_040298265.1 Nonomuraea sp. NPDC001636 | reverse complement strand
AGGACCGGGGGCCGCGTCGTGAGGGCGGTGGCTATGGCGACCGTGGACCGCGTCGTGAGGGCGGCGGCTTCGGTGACCGCGGGCCGCGCCGCGAGGGCTTCGATCGTGGACCGCGTCGTGAGGGTGACGAGCGTCGTCCCTTCCAGGACCGGGGGCCGCGTCGTGAGGGCGGTGGCTATGGCGACCGTGGACCGCGTCGTGAGGGCGGCGGCTTCGGTGACCGCGGGCCGCGCCGCGAGGGTTTCGACCGTGGTCCTCGCCGGGAGGGCTTCGACCGCGGGCCGCGTCGTGAGGGTGACGAGCGTCGTCCCTTCCAGGACCGGGGGCCGCGTCGTGAGGGCGGTGGCTATGGTGACCGTGGGCCGCGTCGTGAAGGCGGCGGCTACGGTGACCGCGGGCCGCGTCGTGAAGGCGGCGGCTACGGTGACCGCGGTCCGCGTCGTGAGGGCTTCGAGCAGGGGCCGCGTCGTGAGGGTTTCGACCGAGACCGAGGTCCGCGCCGCGAGGGCTTTGACCGCGGTCCGCGTCGTGAAGGCTTCGACCAGGGCCCGCGTCGTGAGGGCGGCGGGTACGGCGAGCGCCGCGACGACCGCTTCGGTGACCGGGGCCCGCGCCGGGAAGGCTTTGACCGTGGTCCTCGCGGTGAGGGCTCCGAGCGTGGTCCCCGTGAGGGCTTCGACCGTGGGCCGCGTCGTGAAGGCGGCGGTTACGGTGACCGTGGGCCGCGTCGCGAAGCGGGGCCGCGTCGTGAGGGCGGGTTCCGTGACGACCGTGGCGGTGGCCAGCGTCGTGAGGGGTTCGATCGGGGTCCGCGTCGCGAGGGTGGCTACGACCGTGGCCCGCGTCGCGACGACTCCTACGGGCCTCGTCGCGAGGGTGGCGGCTACCGTGAGTCGCGTCCGTTCTCGCGCGACGACCGCGGGGAGCGTCCGGGCGGCGGCACCCGCGCCAGGTACGGCCGCGAGGACCGCGACTCCGACGCCCCGCAGCGCGAGAGGCTGCCCGAGGTGGCGCCCGACATCACCGCGGAGGAGCTCGACAAGGAAGTGCGCGAGGAGCTGCGTTCGCTGCCCGGTGACCTCTCCGACCTGGTCGGCAGGCACCTGGTCGCGGCGGAGCGCGCCCTGGAGGAGGACGACCCCGACAAGGCGCACGAACACACCAAGGTGGCGCGTCGGTTCGCCGCTCGCATCGGTGTCGTACGCGAGGCTGCGGGCATCGTCGCCTATCGGGCCGGACACTTCTCCGAGGCGCTCAGCGACCTGCGTGCGGCCAGGAGGATGACGGGGTCCGACGCGTACCTGCCGGTCATGGCCGACTGCGAGCGCGGTCTGGGCCGTCCGGAGCGGGCCATCGATCTCGTACGTTCGCCGGAGGCCGAGCGCCTCGACCGGGCCGGACGCATCGAGCTGACCATCGTCGAGTCGGGCGCCCGGCGTGACCTCGGTCAGCAGGACGCGGCCGTGATCACCCTGCAGCGCCTGCCCGAGCTGCGCGACCCGCAGCCCAAGCCGTGGTCGGCGCGCCTCGCGTTCGCCTATGCGGACGCTCTGGCCGACGCGGGGCACCAGGAGGCGGCGACCGACTGGTTCGCCCGTGCGATGGCCTTCGACGAGGACGGCGAGACGGACGCGGCCGAGCGCTACGCCGAGCTCACCGGAGCCGTCATCGAGGACGTCGAAGAGGACTTCGAGGAGGACCTCGACGCCGAGGACGACTTCGACGACGCCGGCGCCGCAGACGCGGGCAAGCTGGCCGAGGAGGAGGAAGAGGACGACGAGGCCCTGGCCGAGGCGGACGACCTCCTGGAGCCCGAGGCCGCCGAGCAGCCTGCCGAGTCGGTCGAGCCGGTCGAGCCTGCTGAGCCGAAGGGCGCCGTCGCTGCTGAGGCGGCCGAACCGGAGGCGGGCGAGCCCGCCGACGGTGGCGAGGAAGAGAAGCCGGCGGAGGCCGGAACGCCGGGGATCACGCCTGCGTTCATCGAGCCGGACTTCGGTGACGTGCTGGAAGTCGAGACGGACGAAACCGCTCAGGACCGGCCGAAGAAGAACGACGAGTAGGTGTTGTTGCTCCGCCGTATCCCTGATGGTCAGGGGTACGGCGGAGTTTTTTGTGTCACATGGGGTGTGATCGGCCGGTCGTCATCGTTCGACGCGGTTGAGCCAGTGGAGGATGCCCGCGACGTTCGACGGGGCGCCGCTCAGCAGCTCGAACTGCTCGGCCGTCACGTCGTCCGACTGCAGGGCGGTGTAGCGCTCCTTGGTGCGGTCGCGGACCATGGCGACCGCGTGGTCGAGGTCGAGGCCCTCGGAGTGCGCCTGGCGGGTGAGATCCACCCAGACCCGGAGCTCTTCGGCGGATCGCTCAAGGGTCTCCTGGACCGCGCCGACCGGTCCGTAATGGCTGAACAGCAACCGCTGCGGACCAAGTGCCTGGAACAGGGCGATCGAGTCGAGAGCCGTCTGGAGGTCGAAGTCCGGCGGCGGCGTGGCGGGGCGCAGGTCGCCGGTCTGGGGCAGGTACACGCCCGCGGCGTCCCCGACGTAGAGGTCTCCGGTGGCGGAGTCGATCAGGCCGACGTGGTGCTTGGCGTGGCCGGGCGAGTAGTGGCTGCTCAGCGTGCGGCCGTTGCCCAGGTCGATGGCTCCGGTGTCGCCCAGGGCGACGATGCGCTCGGCCTCGGTGGGGGACAACTCGCCGAAGAGGGTGTCGAGCTGGTCACCCCAGACCATCCGGGCGCTGGCCATCAGACGCGACGGATCGGCCAGATGTCGCGCGCCCTTCTCATGGACGACCACCTGCGCGGACGGGAAGAACTTCGCGATGTCGCCCACACCGCCCGCATGATCCAGGTGGATATGGGTCACCACCACGGTGGCCAGGTCGTCCGGGCCGACGCCGAGCGAGGCGAGCGCGTCGCGCACCACGGGGGACGAGGTCGAGGTGCCCGTCTCCACCAGGCACGGCCGATCTCCCAGGATCAGGTAGCCGGCGGTGATGCCCGCGTATCCGGCCATCTTGGTGTCGATCTCATAGACGTCGCCGCCTAGTGCGGTGATGTTGTCCACAGGCACTCCCGCGCGTACATCCGTCATCCCCAGAACGACGTTCGCATCGATCCGGGCTTCCCCTCATCGTAGAGAGTGATCTCCTCCGGAACACAAACGGGAGGACGACAATGGATCGGAACGAGGTCGTGCTGGTGGGGCGGCTGTCGGCGGCGGTCGAGGAATACGCGATGCCGAGCGGCGACATGGCCACGAAGTGGCGCGTCATCGTACGCCGCCGGCGCAGGCACCGGCGAGGCCCGGCTCTCACCGACAGCATCCCGTGCGTCACGTTCGATCCCGGGGTGGCGGAGATCGTGCGGGGCCTCAAACCGCGGGACTTCATCGAGGTGACGGGCGCCTTCCGCTGCCGGGTCTTCGGCCCGGCCGCCGCCAAGATCTGGCGGTACGAGGTGGAGGTCAGTGCCGTCAGACCTGTCGAGGAGACGGTTCCTGAGCCGTCTGAGGAGGTGCTTCCGAGCCTGGGGCCGCGACAGGTGGCTCAGTTGGCCGGGGCGGGGTGACCTTGCCGGCGAGGGCGAGGCGCCGCCCCGGAGAGCGCTCGGAGGTGGGCAGGGGAGGCGCGGCCACGCGGCAGGGGCGGCGTCAGACATCCCTGGACGTTTGTTGTCAAGCAGCGAGGTCGTCTGACCGGTGCGACCAGGCGGTTGCCTGGTCGTAGGGGCTGTGGGTTTTGAGGCAGCCGTGGAGGATGCCCACCAAGCGGTTGGCGACCTGGCGCAGGGCGGCGTTGTGGCTGATGTCGCGGGCTTTGATCTGGTCGTAGTAGGCGCGGACGGCAGAGTCGTGCAAGAGGGCGCAGGACGCTTGGAGGTGGAGGGCGTCCACGAGCCGGTCGTTGTGGACGAACCGCGCCTGGACCACTCGTGTCTTGCCCGATTGCCGGGTGATGGGTGAGGTCCCGGCGTAGTTCTTGCGTGCCTTGGCCGAGGCGTAGCGGTCCTTGGCATCTCCGAACTCGGCGAGCACCCGGGCGCCGAGAACGACGCCGATGCCGGGCTGGCTGAGGATGACCTCAGCGTCCGGGTGCCGGCCAAAATGGGCCTCGACCTGCCCTTGGAGGGTCTTGATCTCCTGGTTGAGGACAGCGATGATCGCAACCAGCGACTTCACGGTAGAGGCGTAGGCGGTCGTGACGAGCGGCACCTGGCCCAGGTGCTCGCCGCGTAGGACCTCCTGGACCGCCTGCGCCTTGGCGGGGATGTCGCGGCGGCCCTTCAACGTTCCCGAGATCTGGCCGAGCGTCAGCTTCACCGCAGCCTCGGGGGAAGGAGCCTTGGCCAGCAGCTTCAAGACCGCATCCGAGGTGAGGCCGAGGGGCTTGTAGGCCTCCAGCGCGGCAGGGAAGTAATCCCTCAGCGCCACCCGCAGGCGCAGCATGTGGCGGGTCCGTTCCCACAGCAGCGCCTGATGGGCACGGGTGACGACCTTGACCGCCTCGGCGATCTCGGAGTCCCCGGCCACCTGGCGTAGCTGATGCCCTCGGGTGCGGATCATGTCCGCGAGCGCGTGGGCGTCACCCTTGTCGCTCTTGGCGCCCGAGGAGCCAAGGATCTCGCGATGCCGGGCAGCCTGCTTGGGATCGACCCCGAACACCCGGTATCCCGCCGCGACCAGCGCTCGCACCCACGGGCCCCGGTCGACCTCGATACACACCAGCACCTGGGACGGGTCGGCGTCCTCGGCGACGAACCGGCCGACGACGTCGTGGAACCGAGTGATCCCAGCCATGCCCTCGGGCAGCCGCAACCGCTTCAGCACCTTGCCGGTCTCGTCCTGGACCTCGACGTCGTGGTGGTCCTCGGCCCAGTCATCTCCAACGAACAACACCACGACCTCCACCATCGACAACAGGACACGGAAGCCCGCAGGAGCCAGTCGGCGGACTAATGGACCAGTGCTCACGCCAGACGATCGGCGGGCACGACATCCCATCAGCGATCAAAGACTCCTGACCACCGGTGAGGGCACGATCTGACCCTAGGACTCGAAGTCCGGTCGACCAGAGTGCTCACTCACCAGCGGCTACCAGGCACCGAGTCTGCCAGCGAGGCCGACCCGGTAGGTCCCATTAGTCGATGGCGAACGTGCGCAGGACCAGGCCGGTACGCGGTTTGGGGCCGAAGGAGGTGGACTTGCGGGGCACTCGCTCGCCGCCCGCGGCGACCGCCAGCACGTCGTGGACCATGAGCGGCTTGAGGATGACGGCTGTGCCGCCCGTCTGGATCGCGAGCCGCAACGCCGCCTCGGTGTCGTGGTGGACGATGCGTACGGCGCGCTCGTCGTCCTCCATGCCCCACACCTTGGGCAGGATGAACTCGCTCAGGATGGAGGTGTTCAGCGAGTTCCAGCGGTCCGAATGGTGGTCCGGCATCGCCAGATTCAGCTGCACCGGGTCGGGGTCGGTGAGCAGATGGGTGCCGCTCTCCCCGGCGAGCAGGAAGGCGGGCTCGGCCGCGTTCTGCAGTGCCTCCAGGCCCTGTGCCAGGTCGTCGTAGTCGTGCACCTGCCAGGCGCCTCTGGCCCTGGCGGCGGCCTCGGTCAAGGGGAGACCGGGGATGACGCGGTGGATGGCCTTGAGGTCGGGTGGATAGGCGGTGGAGTCGACGATCAGGGCCAGCCCGAAGTCCCAGGGGCCCAGCACCTGCCGGGGTTCGGCCGGGGCGGAGGCCGGTTCCGCTGACGGATGGGCCAGGTGATCGGTCAGCTCGTGCCGGAACGAGGTGACCGGGCTGGGAGAGGGCGTTACGGGGCGGTCCGGAGGTGCGTCGAGGGAGAGGTGCTGAGAAGCCTGGGGGGCGTAGGGCGTGGCCTGGTGGGTTCCGTCCCGCAGGGCCTGGCGGGCGGCGTGCTCCTGACGCTGGAGGACGCGGTAGGTGGCGTACCGGTGGTGGCCGTCGGCGATCAGGGCCTGACGGTTGCGCAGGTCGGCGTTGATGGCGTCTATCTCGTCCTGGTCGGTGATCGCCCACAGCCGGTGGGTGAGGCCGTCCTCGGTTCCGGCCGTGACGAGGGGCGGTCGTTTGGCGGCCACCTCGTCCACCAGGCGGGTCGCCTTGCCGTTGTCGCCGTTGTAGAGCAGGAAGATGGGTTCGAGGTTGGCCTCGGTGGTGCTCATGAGGGCCAGCCGGTCGGCGATGGGGCCGGGCATGACGTCCTCGTGGGGGAGGATGACGCGTTCGGCGGGGTCGACCAGGCCGACGTCGCCGATCAGGCCGCGCTGGAGGACGTGCGGGCCGCTCTGCTCGTACACGTACAGGGCGGGGGTGTCGTCGGCCACGAGGACGCCGGCGTCCAGCCAGGCCCTCAGAGTGTCCCTGGCCTCGGAGTAGCGGGCTTCGAGTGGTACCTCGGTCCGGTGGCGGAGTCTGGGCGGGGTGTCTGCGGGGTTACGAGGGGTGCCGGGTTCGGTGGCGGGTGTCGCTTCGGGGTTGCAGGGAAGGATGAGGCGGACGACGTTGTTCGGGTGGGAGGCAAGGAGGGCTTCGACGTCCGCATCGCTGATCAGGTCGTACGGTGGGGAGGTCACCTTGGCGGGATCTTCGACATCGAAACGTACGCCTCGGAAGGGCCGTAGCACCAGTCCGTCAGGCACCGGCAGTTCAGGAGTCCCCATACCGGGCATGCTCCCATAAATGCTTGCGCCTACCAGGAGTTGCCCCAATCGTTTGCTGTCGCGCCCCTTACGCGGCGGAGCGGGAGCGAGGTTCGTCGTCCAGCGATGAAGGAGTCCTCACGCATGGTTCAGGGCGGAAATGGTCACGATGAGTCCGTGGGTGGCGTTCCCGGGGGCGGTGTTTACGACTGGTATCAGCGTGGTGTGAAGTTGCTGAAGGAAGGGAGTCCGGCGGCTGCCGCGGCGTTGCTGGAGCGGGCCGCCGCTGCTGAGCCGCAGTCCCGGAGCATCCTTGAGGCGCTGGCTCGGGCGCAGTTCAACTCCCGGCAGTACGCGGAGGCCGCGGCCAGTTTCCGGCAGATCGTGGATGCGAACCCGGCTGAGGATTATGCGTACTTCGGGCTGGGCTTGTCGTTGTGGCGTACGGGAGATCTCGAAGGCGCTCAGGAGCCGCTGGCCATCGCGGTGGCCATGCGGCCGGACGAGCGGCATTACGTGTCGGCCTTGAAGAGCGTACGGGCGACGTTGAGGGCTCGACGAGAGATGTAGGGGCAGGCGGGGGCGGGAGCCGGCCATGGCGAACGTCGCTTCCCCAGCGACTGTGCCGGGCGTTTCGATCCTCTCTGGGGGCGTCAGGTCGGATGGGAGGCTCCCGGTGTCTGCTTGCGGCCCGTCGTGCTGAGCGGGCGTCGCCGCAGCGGAGCGCTTCCTTGGTCTGGCCCTGGGCGGGAGGGCGGGTTTCCGTGGCCTGGCACGCGACCATGCCGTGCCCTGGTCGGCCCATCGGGGTGAGGCTGTCGCTGAGGTCCTTCCAGGGCCTCGGCAAGCCGTTCATGCCGTCACGCGTGGGCGGCCATGTCCGCGCGTTCCCCAGCCGCTGACGGCGGCCGGGGACATCACGGCACTTGCCCGCCGTCCACCCCGAGCACCTGGCCGGTCGTGACGACTTCGCCCAGTACCGGAGTAGTGGCTCCCCAGCTGCTCGGCGACGGACTCGGGTTGTGTGGAGAGCAGGAGCGTGCGAGATCCCACTACTGGGACATGAGGGGCCTGTGCGGTGGCTGCGCCAGCCGAGTGCGCAGGGGGCGTGGTGTGGCGAATACAGCCGTCGTAGCTGCCCAGGCCGTCCCTGTTTGAGGGGGCGGGCATGCCGTGGCTGCATCTGGATGCCCTTGTGTAAGGGGACAGGCATGCCGTGGCTGCATTTGGCTGTCCCGCCATCATGGAAGCGGCGGAAGGCTGCCGGGAACATCCGTATCCGGTTTCTGCGGCGGCAGCACGGCGCTATGAGAGGCCGTGCCCCCAATTCTGTGCGGGCTGGCCGCGGTCTCCACACACGCGGGGCTACGTAAATGCGGTCGGTCAGTCGTGGCGGGTGGCGTTGGCGGTGATGGTGGAGCGGAGGTAGGCGGCCAGGCCGGGGGAGGTGCGGTCGAAGGTGGCGGTGAAGCGGGGGTCGGAGACGTACAGGTCGGCGAGGCCGCGGTGGATGTCGTACGTGCAGTCGTAGAACCAGCGGGAGAGGTGGGCGCGGTGTTCCTCGGCCAGGTCCATCGCGAGGTCGCCGTCGGCCGGGACGTCGGCGTGCATCGCGTCGGCGAGGCGGGCCGAGAGGGCGGCTGCCTCGGCTTCCTGCCGCTGCCAGTCCTCCTTCGTATACGTCGAGGTGCGGCGTGCGGATTCGGCCCAGGCGTGTGTCCCGCCCCAGCGTTCCTCGGCCTCCGCCGCGTACTCGTCATGGGCGGGAGCGCCGGGGGGTTCTGTGCGTTCCTCGGTCGTGGGGTCGGGCTCGCGGGACATGGGCGTCCTTCCGGTGTCGGGTACGGGTTTCCCCGATCCAGGAGGAGAGGGCTTCCTGTGGCGGGGTACGAAGGCGACGCTAAAGTCTCACGCGGCGTGAGAGTCAAACGGGAAGAGGCGCTGTGCTGATTGACGGCTATGACACCCTGCTGCTCGACCTCGACGGTGTGGTCTATCTCGGACAGCACGCGGTTCCCGGGGCGAGGCAGGCGCTGGAGGAGGCGCAGGGCAAGGGGGTCCGGCTCGCCTACGTGACCAACAACGCCTCCCGGACGCCCGCCGCCATCGCCGCCCACCTGCGGGAACTCGGCGTCCCGGCCACGGCGGACGATGTGGTGACCTCGGCGCAGGCGGCCGCGCGGCTGGTCGCAGAGCGGGTGGCTCCGGGGGCCGCGGTGCTGGTCGTGGGCGGGTCGGGGCTGCGGGTGGCCGTACGGGCTCATGGGCTCAGGCCGGTGTCCGTCGCGGCCGAGTCACCCGAGGCGGTGGTTCAGGGGATCGCTCCCGGTTTGTCGTACGCCATGTTGTCGGAGGGGGCGCTGGCCGTACGGCAGGGCGCGCTGTTCGTGGCCTCCAACGCTGACAGCACCATGCCGACCGGGCGGGGCGAACTGCCGGGGAACGGGGCAATGGTCCGGGTCATCGCCGCCGCCACCGGAGTTGAACCGGTGTACGCCGGTAAGCCGGATCCGCCGTTGCACCGGGAGTCGATGATCCGCACGGGCGCTCGGCGACCGCTGGTCGTGGGGGATCGGCTGGACACCGACATCGAAGGGGCCTCCAACGCGGGGGTGGAGAGCCTGCTGGTGTTCACCGGGGTGGCCACCCCGGTCGACGTGCTGACCGCTGGGCCCCGGCACCGGCCCACGTACCTGGCCGAGGACCTCGGCGCGCTGGTCCAGCCCTATCCCGACGTGCGGGACGGCGCCTGCGGGGGATGGCGGGCCGGGTGGCGCGACGGGACGCTGCACCTCGAAGGCGACGGCAGCCGGATCGACGGCCTGCGCGCGGCCTGCGACGCCGCCTGGACGGCCGCGGGCGAAGGGCAGATCGGGGAGGATGCGGTCAAGGACGTCCTGCAGCGTGTGGGGTGAGGCGATCGGCGCGGGCGGAAGGGCTGCCTCGGCCCTGCCTCTCCCGCCCAGCAGCGGCCAGGAGCCCCCGAGCCCTGTCGTGACGACGTCCTTCTTCCACGGCCCGCGACACGACAGCCTCGTCCAAGCGCGTGGTGCAGGGGATCGCGGGGGCTTGTCGGGAAAAGCGCTAGATGGGGGCGACGTGGCCGCCGGAGGGCGGCTCGGGTCGGTCGGGGGTCGAGGGGCAGGTTCGCTGTTCGCTTGTCGCCTAACAGTTAACGCACGCGCCGAGTAGTTGCCTGACAGCGAACACACGCGCTCCGCAGCTGCGTAGGACATTGAACGGTCGCCTGACAGCGAACGCCCGTAGAAGATTGAAGAGTCACCTGGCAGCGAACGCGCGTAGGACATTGAAGAGTCACCTGGCAGCGAACGCGCGCGTTGAACGGAACCGGTCAGATCAGCTTGCGCAGGCGCAGCAGGTCGCCGAAGCTCGCGTCGATCTTCACCCGCCCTCCGAGCAGGGCACGAGCCAGATCCAGTTCGCCGTCGACCAGCGCGACCAGGTCGTCGCTCGCAATCGTGATCTTCACGTCGGCCGGTTTGCCGCCCGCCGGCGGCTCCTCGGTGAACGGGTCGAGGCCCCCGTAGTGCAGCCGCCCATAGAAGATCGCGTCAAGGTCGGAGACCCGGGCGCTGACCGTGCGCTCGACCACGTGTTTGGCACGATCCTCCGCGCCGATCTCGTCGAACTGGGCGACGAGCCTGGCCAGTGCCGCCCGGCACTCCTCGACGCTTGCCATGTTGGGCATCCTTTCTTTCCTTTTGCGGTCGGTAGCGTTCCACATCACTAGCACCCCCGTATGAGCTTCAACGCGTGACACGCCTGCCAAGGTCCCGGGCGCTCGCCCGAGGCGTTACGGTCGAGTCATGAGTGAGCTGCCGGAGGAGACCGGTGACGAGCGGGTCGACGCCATCGTGGCCGGTCTCGGTCGTGTGGGCGAGCTGCCGGTGAACGAGCACGTGGCGGTGTTCGAGGAGGCGTTCGCCGGGCTGGAGTCCACTCTCGCGGGTGCGGGCGACGAAGCGCTGGGCGAGCGGTGAGCCGGAGGATCCGTCTCGACAGCGAGCTGGTGCGCCGCGGGCTGGCCAGGTCGCGCGAGCAGGCCGCCCAGCTCATCGAGGCCGGGCGGGTCAGCGTGGGCGGCCAGCAGGCGCACAAGCCCGCGACCCAGGTCGACACCGCCTCGGCCATCGTCGTCGCCGAGTCGGCCGACGGGCCCGACTACGTTTCGCGGGGAGCGCACAAACTGCTCGGGGCGCTGGAGGCGTTCAAGAGCCTGTCGGTGGAGGGGCGCAGGTGCCTCGACGCGGGAGCCTCCACGGGAGGCTTCACCGACGTGCTGCTGCGCCACGGCGCGGCCCACGTGCTCGCCGTCGACGTCGGCTACGGCCAGCTCGCCTGGTCGCTGCGCACCGACGAGCGGGTGACCGTGATGGAACGCGTCAACGTGCGCGACCTGACCCCTGACATGGTCGGCGAGCCGCCCACGCTGGTCGTGGGCGACCTGTCGTTCATCTCGCTGCGGCTCGTGCTGCCCGCGCTGGCGCAGGTCGCCGCGCCGCGGGCCGACTTCGTCATGCTGGTCAAGCCGCAGTTCGAGGTGGGCAAGGAGCTCGTGGGCGCGGGCGGCGTGGTGCGCGACCCCGAGCTGCGGGCCAGGTCGGTGCGCGAGGCCGCGGCCAAGGCGCAGGAGCTGGGGCTGAGCGTGCGGGGCGTGACCGCGAGCCCGCTGCCCGGCCCTTCCGGAAATGTCGAATACCTGCTGTGGCTGGGCAAAGGAGAGGGTGATCCGCCCGTCGCCGAGCTCGATGCCGAGATCCAGCGTGCCGTCGCGGAAGGGCCGCAATGAACCGGACCGTGCTGGTCGCCGTCCACACCGGGCGGGGCGCCGCCGTCGAGAGCGCCCGGCTGGTCATCAACCGGCTGGTCGGGGCGGGCATCAACGTGCGCGTCCTGGACACCGAGGCACGTGACATCGGCTGTGGCGGGGTGGAGGTCGTCCCCAGCGACGACCCCGGCTCGGCCAAGGACGCCGAGGTCATGATCGTGCTCGGCGGCGACGGCTCGCTGCTGCGCTCGGCCGAGCTGGCCAAGCCCGCCGGCACGCCGCTGCTCGGAGTCAACCTCGGGCACGTCGGGTTCCTGGCCGAGGCGGAGGTGGCCGACCTGGCCTCGGCGGTCGACAGCGTGGTCGCCGGGCGCTACGACGTCGAGGAGCGCATGACGATCGACGTCCTGGCCAGGCAGAACGGCCGGGTGATCGCCGACACGTGGGCGCTCAACGAGGTCACCGTGGAGAAGCAGGAACGCATGCTGGAGGTGGTCGCCGAGATCGACGGGCGGCCGCTGTCCCGGTGGGGCTGCGACGGCGTGATATGTGCCACTCCCACGGGTTCGACGGCGTATGCGTTCTCGGCCGGCGGGCCGGTGGTCTGGCCGGAGGTGGAGGCGCTGCTCCTGGTGCCGATCAGCGCCCACGCGCTGTTCGCGCGGCCGCTGGTGGTCTCGCCCCGGTCCACGATGGCCGTGGAGATCCTGCCGGACACTCCGGGCGGCGTTCTGTGGTGCGACGGCCGCCGCCGTTTCGAGCTGCCCTCAGGGTCGCGTGTGGAGGTGCGCAGGGGCGCCGAGCCGGTGCGCCTGGCCCGTCTGCACGGCGTCGAGAACACCGGCGCGCCCTTCACCGACAGGCTGGTCGCCAAGTTCGAACTACCGGTTCAGGGATGGCGCGGGAGAGTGCGACCCTGAATGAATGGGGGGCGGAGCGCGTAGGATCCCATGGGCAACAGGTGTCCGGAGACAATCGACCGGCCATCAGGCACGGCAGTGACGGGAGTGGGCAGTGCGACCAAGGGTCGAGGAGGTCCGCATCCAGGGGCTCGGCGTCATCGACGAGGCCGTACTCGAGCTTTCGCCGGGCTTCAACGTGGTCACCGGCGAGACCGGCGCGGGCAAGACGATGGTCGTCACGGGGCTCGGGCTGCTGTTCGGCGGCCGGGCCGATCCCTCGCGCATCCGTCCGGGGGCCGACAAGGCGACCGTGGAGGGCACGCTCGTCGTCGAGTCCGGCGGCCGGGTCGCCCAGCAGGTCGAGGACCTCGGCGGTGAGGTCGAGGACGGCGAGTTGATCATCTCGCGCACCGTCTCGGCCGAGGGCCGCTCCAGGGCCTGGCTCGGGGGCCGTACGGTGCCCGTCGGCACGCTGACGTACCTGGCCGACGACCTGGTGGCGGTGCACGGGCAGATGGACCAGCAGCGGCTGCTGCAGGCCGCCAGGCAGCGCGCCGCGCTCGACCGTTATGCCGGAAACGAGCTGGTCAAGCCGTTGCGGGCGTATTCGCAGGCGTACAAGCGGCACAAGCAGGTCGGGGCGCTGCTCGACGAGCTGACCACCCAGGCCAGGGAGCGTGCCCAGGAGGCCGACCGGCTGCGGTTCGGTCTGGAGGAGATCGAGAAGGTCGACCCCAAGCCGGGCGAGGACGCCGAGCTGCGCGAGGAGGAGGAGCGCCTCTCGCACGCCGACGCGCTGCGCAGCGCCGCCACCACGTCCCACACCGCGCTGCTCGGCGATCCGATGGAGGCCGGCGGCGGCGCCCGTGACGTGATCTCGCTGCTCGGGGAGGCCCGCGCGGCCGTCGAGGCCGTGCGCGACTACGACCCCCAGCTCGCCGGTGTGGCCGACCGGCTCGCCGAGGCCGGATACCTGATCTCCGACGTCGCCACCGACCTGGCCGCCTACGCCGAGTCCATCGAGGCCGATCCCGCCCGTCTGGGGGCCGTGCAGGAGCGCAGGTCCGTGCTGGGCAGCCTGATCAGGAAGTACGCCGAGGACAGCGCGGGGGTGCTGGCCTGGGCCCAGCAGGCGGCCGCCCGCCTGGGCGAGCTCGAAGGCGACGACGAGCGCATCGAGGAGCTCACCCGCGAGCACGAGGAGCTCACCACCAGGCTCACCACCCTGGCCGCCGAGCTCACCAAGGTGCGCCAGGCCGCCGCCGAGCGGTTCGGCCAGGCCGTGACCGAAGAGCTGACCGCGCTGGCCATGCCCCACGCCCGGGTGGTGGTGCAGCTCACCCAGAGCGCCGAGTTCGGCCCGGAGGGCGTCGACGAGGTGGAGCTGCGGATGGCCGCCCACCCGGCCGCGCCGCCGCTGCCGCTCAACAAGGGCGCCTCCGGCGGTGAGCTGAGCCGCGTCATGCTCGCCATCGAGGTCGTGTTCGCCGGTGCCGACCCGGTGCCGACGTTCGTGTTCGACGAGGTCGACGCGGGGGTCGGTGGCAAGGCCGCGGTCGAGATCGGGCGCCGGCTGGCCCGGCTCGCGCGCACCGCGCAGGTGATCGTCGTCACCCACCTCCCGCAGGTGGCGGCCTTCGCCGACCAGCATCTGGTCGTCGAGAAGGCCAGCGACGGCAGCGTCGTGCGCAGCGGTGTCGTCACGCTCAACCACGAGGGGCGCGTCCGCGAACTGTCGCGCATGCTGGCCGGTCTGGAGGACTCCGAACTGGGCCGGGCACACGCGGAGGAGCTGCTCGGGCTCGCAGCGGCCGACAGGTGATTCAGCGTGACATAGTGGACACGCGGCGTAGTGCTTGGCCTCCGCGCTGTTTCCCTCTGGCAGGATGGTCATGATGAAGGTTCCGGGGAGCAAGATGCCGGGCCTCCGTGGCAGGAAGGTCGGTGACCTTCCCGGTGTGACGGCAGTGGCGAGAATCGACCGGCGAACCAAGAGGCTGACCAAACGCCTCCAGCCCGGGGAAATAGCGATTATCGACCATGTCGACGTTGACCGGGTCAGCGCGGAGGCGCTGGTCGCATGCGGGGCGGCGGCTGTGGTCAACGTCGCCGCGGGCATCAGCGGCCGCTACCCCAACCTGGGTCCGCAGATCCTGCTCGACGCGGGCGTGCCGTTCGTCGACAACGCCAATCCTGAGCTGTTCGAACGCGTCAAGGACGGCGACGTCATCCGCCTCCACGAGGGCGTGATCTACCTCGACGACGACGTCGTGGGCAAGGGCGACGAGCAGACGGCCGAGGCCGTCGAGGCGGCCATGGCCGAGGCGCGCGCCGGGCTGGCCGTGCAGATCGAGGCTTTCGCCGTCAACACGATGGAGTACGTTCGCGGTGAGGGCAAGCTTCTCATCGACGGAGTCGGCGTGCCTGAGATCCGTACCCCGATGGAGGGCAGACATGTCCTCATCGTGGTGCGCGGATATCACTACAAGGAAGACATCGCCACTCTTCGTCCCTACATCAGGGAATACCGCCCCGTCCTCGTCGGCGTCGACGGCGGCGCCGACGCGCTGCTGGAGGCCGGCTACCTCCCCGACGTGATCGTGGGCGACTTCGACTCCGTCTCGACCAAGGCCCTGACCTGCGGCGCCGAGCTCGTCGTGCACGCCTATCGCGACGGCCGGGCCCCCGGCCTGGAGCGGGTGCACCAGCTCGGCCGCGAGGCGGTCATCTTCCCGGCCACCGGCACCAGCGAGGACATCGCGATGCTCCTGGCCGACGACAAGGGCGCCGAGCTGATCGTCGCGGTCGGCACCCACGGCACCCTGGAGGAGTTCCTCGACAAGGGCCGCTCCGGCATGGCCAGCACCTTCCTGACCCGGCTGATCATCGGCAGCAAGCTCATCGACGCCAAGGGCGTGAGCAGGCTCTACCGCAGCCGCATCACCACCTCCCAGCTCCTGATGCTGGTGATCACCGCCCTGATCACCATGGGGGTGGCGCTCTTCCTGTCGCCGCTCGGCCAGACCTGGCTGAACGGCCTGCAAGACGTCTGGAACGCATTCATCTTCTGGCTGGTCGGACTCTTCTCGTGATCGATTTTCGCTACCACGTCGTCTCCATCGTCGCGATCTTCCTGGCGCTGGCGGTCGGGATCGTCCTGGGCACCACGCTGCTGCAGGAGCCCGCGGTCAAGTCCGCGCAGGAGATCTCCGCGCAGCTCACCAAGACCAAGGACGAGCTGCGCGTGCAGATCGACCAGCTCCAGGGCCGCGAGGCGGGCAACGACGCCTTCGTCACCAGCGTCACCCCGAAGCTGGTGGCCGGCGAGCTGACCGGCCAGCGCGTGCTGCTGGTCGAGGCGCCGGGGTCGAGCACCACGTTCCGCGAGGCCGAGCAGCAGGTGCTGGAGGAGGCGGGCGCCGAGGTGAGCGGGCGCGTCACGCTGACCGAGAAGTTCTTCGACCCCGACCGCAGCGGCGTGCTCGACGGCCTGGTCAACCAGCTCAAACCGGTCGACATGGTCTTCCCGTCCACGGCGACCGTCTGGGACAAGGCCGGCGCACTCCTCGCCTCCACGCTGCTCACCACCGACCAGGCCCAGGCGGGCACTCCCAACGCCGCGACCGCCGCCGTCATCAGCGGGTTCGAGGCGGGCGGGCTGGTCAGCACCGATGGCGACCCCGCCAAGCGGGCCATGCTGGCGGTGATGTTCGCGCCGGAGAAGGCGTACGAGGGGGAGCAGGCCGAGACCCAGCTGGGCGCGCTCGTCTCGGTCGCCGACCGGCTCGACGCCGCGGGCAAGGGCGCGGTGCTGGCGGGCAGCGCCGCCAACACGGCCGTCACCGGGGGCGCGGTCAGCGCCCTGCGCGACGACGGCGACGTCGCCAAGCGCGTGTCCAGCGTCGATACCGTCGATATGCCCACGGGCCGGGTCGTGGTCGTCTACGCTCTCCGGGAGCAACTGAGCGGGCGGGCCGGCCAGTACGGCATCGGCAAGGGGGCCTCGGCCACCCAGCCCGCGCTGCCGACCACCACACCCTCACCGACCCAGTCAGGGAGCTGACATGGCCCGTGGCCTGCTCTACGCGCTGGCCGGCGCCGCGATCGGTGCCGCCGCCGCCCGTGCCGCCTACTCCGCCTTCACCCGGAACCGTCCGGCCGACCTGGGCGGCCGCTGGACGCGCAAGAACCACCGCGGCGAGCCCATCACCCTGCTGGAAGGGCCCGCGTTCGTGGCCGGCTCCGGCGCCGCGGCCGCGCTCACGCCCGGCCTGGCGCCGCGTACCCGGCTGGCCGCGGTGCTGGCCGGCGTCGGCACCGGCGCCCTCGGGGCCTACGACGACCTCTACGGCACCACGTCCTCCAAGGGGTTCAAGGGCCACCTGACGGCTCTGGCCCGCGGCGAGGTCACCAGCGGCGCCGTCAAGATCCTCGGGATCGGCGCCACCGGGCTGGGCGCCGCCGCCCTCGTCTCCGACGGGCCCGTCGACACCCTGGTCAACGGCGCGGCCATCGCGGGCGCCGCCAACCTCGCCAACCTGTTCGACCTGCGTCCCGGGCGGGCGATCAAGGTCGGGCTGCTGGCCGGCGGGCCGCTGCTGGCGGTCTCGCTGCTGCGGTCCTCGCCCGCCGCCGCGGCCCTCGCCGCCGTGCCGCTGGGCGCCGCCGCGGCGCTGCTGCCCGACGACCTCGGCGAGCGTGCCATGCTCGGCGACGCGGGCGCCAACTCGCTCGGCGCGCTGCTCGGGCTGGCCGCGGTCACCAAGCTCGGCAGGCCCGGCAGGCTCGTCCTCCTGGGCACGGTCGCGGCGCTCACCGCGGCCTCGGAGAAGGTCAGCTTCACCAAGGTCATCGCCGCCAACCCGGTGCTCAACCGGATCGACATGCTCGGGCGGCGTCCCGTCGACCACGTGTGACCCTCCGCGCGCGATTGTCGGTGGCACCTGCCAGGATGTCCGCGTGACCGGATACTGGGCGGGGGAGGCCGGGTGCGGAGCGTGACGGCGCGGGGCGTGGCGGGTGGTGCCCTGCTCATCGGGGCGATCACCGTGCTGGCCCGGATCGCCGGCTTCGCCAAGCAGTACGCCTTCGCCCAGACCGTCGGCACCAACTGCCTGTCCACCGCCTACATGACGGCCAACCAGATCCCCAACATCGTCTTCGAGGTCGTCGTCGGAGGTGCGCTGGCGGGCATGGTGGTGCCGGTGCTGGCCGGGTCCGCCGCCTCGCGCGAGCGCACCGGGCACATCAGCTCGGCGCTGCTCACGTGGGTCGTCGTGGTCCTGGTGCCGCTGGGGGCGCTCACCGCGCTGTTCGCCCGGCCGGTCATCGGGCTGTTCCTCGGCGAGGCCGTCAACGGGTGCGACACGACCCAGCTCGTCGCCGTCGCCACCCGGATGCTGGTCGTCTTCGCCCCCCAGATCCCGCTGTACGGCGTGGCCGTCGTGCTCTACGGCGTGCTGCAGTCGCACAGCCGCTTCGCCGGGCCCGCGGTCGCGCCGCTGGTGTCCAGCATCGTGGTCATCGTGGCGTACCTGCTGTTCGTGCCGCTCAGCTCGGGGACCGTCGACCCGGCGCACCTGCCCGGGCCAGCCGAGCTGGCGTTGTCGGTGGGCACCAGTTTGGGCGTGCTCTCGCTCGTGCTGACCGTGGTCGGTCCCGTGTCGCGGCTGGGGCTGCGGTGGCGGCCCACGTTACGCTTCCCCGACGGCGTGGCCGGGCAGGTGCGCAGGCTCGCCCTGGCCGGGATCGCGGCGCTGCTCGCCCAGCAGGCCGCCATGATCGTCGTCGTGCTGCTGTCGAACAAGGCGATCGGCAACGGGGCCCTCACCGTCTACAACTACGCGTGGGCGATCTACCTGGTGCCGTACGCGGTGCTGGCCGTGCCGATCGCCACCAGCGCGTTCCCCCGGCTGTCGGCGCAGGCGGGCGACGCGGTCGCGTTCTCGGCGCTGGCGGCGCGGACCACGCGGGCCGTGGTGCTGGTCACGGGGCTGGCCGCCGGGGTGCTGGCCGCCGCGTCGGGGCCTGGGGCGGTGGTGTTCCTGGGAGGCAGGAGCGAGGTGCCGCCGCCTCAGCTCGCCCTGGCGATCGCGCTGTTCGCGCCGGGCATCGTCGGTTACGGGCTCATCGCCCATCTGAGCCGGGTGCTCTACGCGGCCGGGCTCGGGCGGGCGGCCGCCATCGGGACGGTGGCGGGGTGGCTGGTCGTCATCGTCGCGCAGACCGTGCTGGTGCTGCTGCTGCCCGCCGGGTGGAAGATCGGCGGGATGGCGCTGGGGATGAGCGTCGGCATGACCGCCGGTGGGGTGTTGCTGCTCGGGGCCGTGGTGCGGGCGCGCGGGAGCGGTGCCGCGGCGGGGCTGCCCCGGGCCGCGGGGGCGGCGGTCGCCGGTGGTGTGCTGGGGTACCTGGCGGGGGCTGGGGTGGTGAGGTGGCTCGGTGCCTCGGGCATCTGGCCGAACGTGGGTGCGGTGGTGCTGGCGGCGGTGGTGGCCGTGGCGGTGGGGGCTGCCGTCGTGGCGGTGGTGGACCGGCCGGATGCCCGAGTGGTGGCTGGGCTGCTCCGACGGGGCGGCTGACCCACTGCCACCGATCCTCCGGGCTGGGGTAGGGCGGGTGCGCTCCTGCGGTTCCTGGTCGCAGCGTGCGGCTTCGGTGGGCCGACGGCTGGTCGCGCATGGCTTCTGACGCCCGGACGGCTGGTTGTGCGGGTTCTGACGCCCGAACGGCTGATCTCGTACGGCTGGTTCCGTGCGGCCTATGGGGCTTGCGCTGCTGGGTCGCGCCTCTGGGGGCGGACGGTTGGTCACGCGGGGCTGGCACGCCTGGCGGCGCTTGGTCCGTAGTGGCGCGGCTCCTGGTTTCCGTAGTTTCTGCTCTTCTGGCGCGTGTGGGTTGCAGTTGATGCTGGTTCCGCGAGGCGAGGTCTTCTGCGTGCGGCAGGGCTTGCCGGTGCGCTGTGCGGGTGGGGTCGGGGAACTCCGATGTGATTCGGGTTACGGTTTCAGCTTTGAGGTGTGGCTGTGGTTTGCGGTGAGGGGCTAGGAGGGGTCGTGCGGGTGGCTTTTGTGATGGGGACCACGTCGGGTGGGACCGGGCGGCATGTACGGATGCTCGTCGAAGGGCTGGTGCAACGCGGCCACCAGGCGGCGGTGGTGGGGCCGGGGAGTGTCGAGGAGGCGTTCTCCTTCCGGGCGGCGGGAGCCGCGTTCGCCGAGGTCCCCGTGTCCGATCGCCCGCATCCGCTGAACGACCTGCGCGCGGTGCTCGCGATCCGGCGGCTGACGCGCGACGCCGACGTCGTGCACGCCCATGGCCTGCGAGCGGGGGCGTTGGCGAGCCTGGCCCTGAGGGCGTTCAGAGTTCAGGGGAAGCGAAGGGGCGATGGCCGGGAACGGCCGGGGGTGGTGGTCACCTTGCACAATGCGCTTACCGCCGGCGGTTTCGTGGGGTTCGTCTACGGGGTGCTGGAGCGGATCGTGGCGCGGCGGGCCGATCGGGTGCTGGTGGTCTCACCGGACCTGGCGGAGCGGATGAGCGTCCTGGGAGCTCGGGAGGTGGCGGAGGCGGTGGTGCCCGCGCCTCCGCTCCGGCCCGCCCGGCGCAGGCCGGAAGAGGTGCTGGAGGAACTGGGGGTGGGTGATCGTCCCCTGGTGCTGACGGTCGCGCGGCTCGCCCAGCAGAAGGGGCTCGACACCCTGCTGGACGTGGCGGCCGGGCCGTGGGAGTCGCCGGTGCCCCTGTTCGCCGTCGCGGGCGAGGGGCCGTTGCGGGCGGAACTGGAGGACCGGATCCGGGGGCGGAGCCTTCCCGTCCTGCTTCTCGGGGATCGGGACGACGTCCCCGACCTGCTGGCGGCCGCGTCCGTCCTGGTCAACTGCAGCCGCTGGGAAGGGCTGCCGCTCAGCCTCAGCGAGGCGCTGATGGCGGGCAAGCCGGTGGTGGCCTCGGACGTCGGCGGGATCCCGTGGCTGGTCGGGGACGCGGGGATGCTGGTGCCGTACGGGGACGCCGAAGGGCTGCGCGGCGCGTTGCGCAAGGTCCTGGGCGAGCCGGAGGTCGCGCGGACGCTGGCCGAGGCGGCGGCCCGGCGCGGACGGGAGTTGCCGGACGGTGACGATGCCGTGGAGAGCGTCCTCGGGGTGTACGAGGGGGCAAGATCGAATGGATGATGGGATCAGAGTGTCGGCGTATACTGCGTGGGTTAGGGAGGGGAGTATCCCTTCGCGACAGCCTCGTCATCACGGTGCAGCCCCGCTCCACGGGGCCCCCGGGGCTGCCGGTCCGCGTCGTTCGCGGGCGGGAGAGACCTCCGGCAATGAGTCATGCATGCCGGAGGGTTTGAATCGTGACCGTACCCGTGTGGGCCTGGATCGCCGTCATCGGCGGTCTGCTGGTCGTCCTCGCCTTTGACCTCTGGATCGTCGACCGCGGTGAAGCCCGTGAGTTCTCGATGCGGCAGGCCGGATATTGGGTCACCTTCTATGTCGCCCTGGCCGCGTTGTTCGGTGTGGGGTTGTGGGCCACCTTCGGGGCCGACAAGGCGGGGGAGTTCTTCGCCGGGTACATCACTGAGTACAGCTTGAGCGTCGACAACCTGTTCATCTTCTTCATCATCATGAGCAGGTTCGCGGTGCCGCGGCCCTACCAGCACAAGGTGCTGCTCGTCGGCATCGTGCTCGCGCTGGTCATGCGCGGCATCTTCATCGCGCTCGGCGCCGCCGCGCTGGAGCGGTTCAGCTGGCTCTTCTACGTCTTCGGCGCCTTCCTCGTCTACACCGCCGTCAACCTGATCCGGCAGCATCTCAAGGGCGAGGAAGACGAGTTCAACGAGAACATCCTGCTCAGGTGGGTGCGCCGGGCGTTCCCGACCACCGAGGGGTACGTCGGCTCGAAGGTCAGCGTCAAGATCGACGGCCGCCGCATGGTGACCCCCATGCTCATCGTGATGGTCGCCATCGGCACCACCGACCTGCTGTTCGCCCTCGACTCGATTCCGGCCATCTTCGGGCTCACCAAAGACCCCTACGTCGTCTTCACGGCCAACGCGTTTGCCCTGATGGGGCTGCGTCAGCTTTACTTCCTGCTGGGCGGGTTGCTGCAGCGACTCGTCTACATCAGCTATGGTTTGGCGTTCATCCTCGGGTTCATCGGGGTTAAGCTGATAATGGAGGCGTTGCATGCCAGCGGCGTCTCCTGGGCACCCGAAATTCCCATCTGGGTGTCGCTCACGGTCATCGGCTCCACCATGGCGATCACCACGGTTGCGAGCCTGATCAAAGCCCGCATGACGAGCGGCGAAGGCGAGCACACGCACCCGGAGCAGGTCTAGCGGAACGGCTATCGAGGCGCTTTGCTTGTGAAGTTGCGCCGTGTAATAGTTGCGAGTTCCGTAACAGCATGGCAAAGCGCCTAGTCCAGTCACCACCAAAGGTTGTACGTGTCAGACGATTCTGCTAAGTCGAGCCGCGTCCGGCTCGCGCGCGGGGTCTCCCCGTGGCTCCTCCCGACGGCGGCCGCGGCGGCCGCCACCGCGCTGCTGACGCGCCGAGACCGGCGCTGGGCCCTGGCTGCGGCCCCGCTGGGTGCGCTCACGGGCGGCATGCTCTGGTTCTTCCGCGACCCCGAGCGCACTCCTGGCGAGGGGCGCATCCTGTCGCCCGCCGACGGCGTGGTGCAGAGCATCGACCCCTGGCCGGACGGCCGCACCCGCGTCGCGATCTTCATGAGCCCCCTGAACGTGCACGTCAATCGTGCCCCTCTTGCGGGAAATGTCACGTCCGTGCAGCATGTCGCAGGTGGGTTCCTGCCGGCGTTCAACAAGGACAGTGACCAGAACGAGCGCGTGGTGTGGCATTTCGAGACCGCGCTGGGTGACATCGAGATGGTGCAGATCGCGGGCGCCGTGGCGCGCCGGATCGTGCCGTACCTGAGCGCCGGGGCGAAGGTGGCGCAGACCGAGCGCATCGGGCTCATCCGGTTCGGCTCGCGGGTCGACATCTACCTTCCCGAAGGCATCTCGCCCGCGGTCACCGTGGGGGAGAAGACGGTTGCGGGGGTGACCAGAATTGACCACGGCTGACGCCGGCAGCTGGCAGGCGGGCGAGGAAGAGCCCCGCGGTCCCGTGGGCAAGGCGTTCCGCCTGTCCGCCGCGGACTCGCTCTCGCTGGGCAACGCGGTCTGCGGGTTCCTCGCCGTCTGCGTCCTGGCCTATTCGGCGATTCAGCAGCTCACGGTCGCCGACGGCAAGTTCACACCGACGCCGAGCTACTTCGCCACCGCCATCGTCCTGCTGCTCATCGGCGCGACCTGTGACCTGTTCGACGGGCTCGTCGCGCGGCGCTTCCGCGCCTCGGCGATGGGCGCCGAGCTGGACAACCTGGCCGACGTGATCAGCTTCGGGTTCGCGCCCGCGTTCATGGTCGTGATCTGGGGTGTCGGCGCGCCGCCTTCGGTGCCGTTCATCGCGGTGGTCACCGCCGCGGCGGCGGTGCTGGTCGCCGGTGTCGTACGGCTGGCGCGCTTCGCGTGCGTCAAGACCAAGAGCGGCGACTTCATGGGCCTGCCCATCCCCATGGGCGCCATGACCGTGATCTCCATCGTGCTGCTGTTCCAGCCCAGCATCTGGGCGCTGTTCGCGGTGCTCGGCGTGGCCTGGCTGATGGTCAGCCGGATCGAGTACCCCAAGCCGAAGGGGCAGCTCGCAGCGGTCGTCCTCGGGTGGATCATGGTGAACGTGGCCTTCCTCACGGTCTGGGTGGCCTGGCCGGAAGGCGGCGACCTGCCGATCAAGATCGGCGCAACCATGCAGATCGCGCTCGTCGCGGCGATCCCGCTGCGCATGTTGTTCTACAAGCGGGAGCTGCGCAAGGAAGCCGAGCGAATCGGCAACTAGGGGATTTTTCATCCATCTTCGGTTTTGATGGATTTATGTCGGCCATGCCGCGCGAGCACACGCGTACGTACTACCTCGGCAAGCTGGCCACCGAGCTGGAGCAGCGCGGGCTGACCGCCACCCTGCGGGCCGACCCGCCCGCGCTGCGGATCAGCGATCCCGACACCGCGCTGCTGGCCGAGACGATCGACTGCGTGCCGCTGCCCGAAGGGTGGTTCTACCGCTGGTCGTGGGGCGAGCTCGTGGGCCTGGCCGACGATCCCGCCCTGGCGGCCGGGCGCATCGTGCGCGTGCTGGCCGCGGGCAGGTGAACTGCTACCAGCCTCTGGCCTTCCACTCGGGCAGCGAGGGACGTTCGGCCCCGAGTGTCGTGTCCTTGCCGTGGCCGGGGTAGACCCAGGTGTCGTCGGGCAGGCGGTCGAAGATGCGCTCGGTCACGTCGGTGTAAAGCCGCTCGAAACGCTCCGGTTCCCTGCCGGTGTTGCCCACCCCGCCGGGGAACAGGGAGTCGCCGGTGAACAGGTGACGGCCGTCGGGGCCGCCGTCGTAGAGCAGCGCGATCGAGCCCGGGGTGTGGCCGCGCAGGTGGATGACCTCCAGGGTGACCGGGCCGAGGGCGATCGTGTCGCCGTGGCCGACCGTGCGGCTGACCGGGACGGGCAGGGCGGGCGCGTCGAGCGGATGGGCGATCACCTCGGCGCCGGTGACCCTGGCCACCTGTTCGAGGGCCTGCCAGTGGTCGCCGTGCTGGTGGGTGGTGACGATCGCGCCGAGCGGCTGGTCGCCGACGAGCGCCAGCAGCCGGTCGGCGTCGGCCGCGGCGTCGATCAGCAGCTCGTCGCCGGTCTCGGTGGAACGCAGCAGGTAGGCGTTGTTGTCGTGGGGGCCGACCGCCAGCTTGGAGATGGTCAGGGCGGGCAGCTCGCGCACGTCGGCGGGGCCGCCGACCCGGACGTCGCCGGTGTAGGTCATGGATAGTCCTTCGGGGGCGTCGCGGGCAGATCAGCGGGCGCCGGCATCGTCAGCCACGGCGGCGGCTCGGGAAGGAGCGCGCCACCGTCACCAGGCGGCGACGGCTGTCCCGAGGGCACCAGGGTAACGCCCTCGCCGTCCGACCTTCCCGTCAACCAGGCCAGCATGTCGGCCGGTCGGCCCTGGACTGCCGGGCCGTGGCCGAGGTTTGGCCACCTTTGCCCCGGCTCGCCGGTCAGGACGAGCTCGCTCACCGTGCTGCGGCCGTACGGCCAGGATCGGCGCAGGTCGTGCAGTTCGCGGCGGACGAACGTCTCCGGCCAGTCGCGGGGGCCGTACCCGGCGCCGAGGTCCACGTGGTGCATGCCCACCTCGCGCAGCCGGCGTACCAGGACGTACCAGGCGGGATGCGACGGCGGCCGCATGCCCCGTACGGGCGCCGGCCACGCCGCGGCGGGCAGATCGCGGATCGCGGCGGCCAGACGTGCGGCGCTGTCGGCCAGGTCGGCCAGGTGGCGCGCGGCCGGACGGGCGGCGGCCGCCTCGATCTCGGCGGTCCTGGCCTCCAGGGAGGGGTACTGCGGGGTCTCGACGCCCGTCCTCGCCCAGGTGAGCAGGCGGAGATGGGAGCGGGCGTTGCCGGCCAGGTGGGCGAGCACGTGCCCTCTGGTCCAGCCGGGCAGCAGGGACGGGGCCGCGACGTCGGCGTCGGACAGGGACGCGGCCGTGGCCAGCAGCCGGTCGGTCGCGGAGGCGAGTTCGGCCTGTACCGCGGGTAGAACAGTCATGTCCGGATATTTCATCACTTAGGTGTCCAAGGTCGGGCGCGGGCATAAAGCGGCAGGTCAAGTGGTTGACCCTCAAAGGGCTCCTGCCGACGCGGGAGATGGCCGTAACCTGTGAAGGACGGATTTTCGGGGGCCGGGGATCGGCTCGCCGAAAATGTCGGTGCCCCCGTCTACCATCCCCCGTGGACCTATCCGCCTTTCGACCTCCGGGATCGCCGTGGCAGACCGCCTGATCGTGCGTGGTGCACGAGAACACAACCTCAAGGACGTCTCGCTTGACCTGCCGCGAGACTCGCTGATCGTCTTCACCGGCCTCTCCGGCTCCGGCAAGTCGAGCCTGGCCTTTGACACGATCTTCGCTGAGGGCCAGCGGCGCTACGTCGAGTCCTTGTCGGCCTACGCCCGCCAGTTCCTCGGCCAGATGGACAAACCCGACGTCGACTTCATCGAGGGCCTGTCGCCCGCGGTGTCCATCGACCAGAAGGCCACCAGCAAGAACCCCCGCTCCACCGTCGGCACCATCACCGAGGTCTACGACTACCTGCGCCTGCTGTGGGCGCGCATCGGCAAGCCCCACTGCCCGGCCTGCGGCCGTCCGATCGCCCGGCAGATGCCGCAGCAGATCGTCGACCGCGTGATGGACCTGGAGGAGGGCACCCGTTTCCAGGTGCTCGCCCCCGTCATCCGCGGCCGCAAGGGCGAATACGCCGAGCTGTTCCGCGAGCTGCAGACCAAGGGCTTCGCGCGGGCCAGGGTCGACGGCACGGTCGTGCGGCTGGAGGAGCCGCCGACGCTGAAGAAGTACGAGAAGCACGACATCGAGGTCATCGTCGACCGCCTGTCGGTCAAGGAGTCCTCGCGCCGCCGGCTCACCGACTCCGTCGAGACCGCGCTGCAGCTGTCCGGCGGCACGATCACGCTGGAGTTCGTCGACCTGCCGGAAGACGACCCGGGCCGTGAGCGCTTCTACTCCGAGCACCTCTACTGCCCCTACGACGACCTGTCGTTCGAGGAGCTGGAGCCGCGCTCGTTCTCCTTCAACTCGCCCTTCGGCGCCTGCCCCGAGTGCACCGGCCTCGGCACCAAGATGGAGGTCGACCCCGACCTGGTGGTGCCCGACCCCGAGCGCACGCTCGGCGACGGCGCGCTGCACCCGTGGTCGGGCGGCCACACCAGCGAATACTTCGTCCGGCTGATCGAGGCGCTCGGCCACACGGTCGGGTTCACCCTCGACACGCCGTGGGAGCGGCTGCCCAAGAAGGCCCAGAAGTCGCTGCTGTACGGCCACGACGAGCAGGTGCACGTGCGGTACAGCAACCGCTACGGCCGCCAGCGCTCCTACTACACCACCTTCGACGGCGTCATCCCCTGGGTGCAGCGCCGGCACGCCGAGGCCGAGAGCGACGCCACGCGCGAGCGCTTCGAGGGCTACATGCGTGAGATCCCGTGCCCGGCCTGCAAGGGCGCCCGGCTCAAGCCGGTCACCCTCGCCGTCACGGTCGACGACAGGTCGATCGCCGAGGTCGCGGCCATGTCGATCGGCGAGTGCGCCAAGTTCCTGGCCGAGCTCAAGCTGTCCGACCGTGACATGCACATCGCCGAGCGGGTGGTCAAGGAGATCAACGCCCGCATGGGCTTCCTGCTCGACGTCGGCCTCGACTACCTGACCATGGACCGCGCCGCCGCCACCCTCGCCGGTGGCGAGGCCCAGCGCATCCGGCTGGCCACGCAGATCGGCTCCGGGCTGGTCGGCGTCCTCTACGTGCTGGACGAGCCGTCCATCGGCCTGCACCAGCGTGACAACATGCGCCTGCTGGACACGCTGATCAGGCTGCGCGACATGGGCAACACGCTGATCGTCGTCGAGCACGACGAGGACACCATCGCCGCCGCCGACTGGGTGGTCGACATCGGTCCCGGCGCCGGCGAGCACGGCGGCCAGGTCGTGGTGTCCGGCACCGTCCAGGAGCTCCTCGCCAGCGAGGAGTCCATGACCGGCCAGTACCTGTCGGGGCGCCGGAGCATCCCGATCCCGGCCAAGCGCCGCAAGCGCGACAAGAAGCGGCAGATCACGGTCAAGGGCGCGCGCGAGCACAACCTCAAGGGCGTCGACATCGAGTTCCCGCTGGGCGTGTTCACGGCGGTGACCGGCGTGTCCGGTTCGGGCAAGTCGACGCTGGTCAACGACATCCTCTACAACGCGCTGGCCAAGGAGCTCAACGGCGCCCGCACGGTGCCAGGGCGGCACTCCCGCATCAACGGCATGGATCAGGTGGACAAGGTCGTGCACGTCGACCAGTCGCCGATCGGCCGTACGCCGCGCTCCAACCCGGCCACGTACACCGGGGTCTTCGACCACGTGCGCAAGCTGTTCGCCCAGACGGCCGAGGCCAAGGTGCGCGGCTACCAGCCCGGTCGGTTCAGCTTCAACGTCAAGGGCGGGCGCTGCGAGGCGTGCGCGGGCGACGGCACGATCAAGATCGAGATGAACTTCCTGCCGGACGTCTACGTCCCCTGTGAGGTCTGCCACGGCGCCCGGTACAACCGGGAGACGCTGGAGGTCCACTACAAGGGCAAGACGATCGCCGAGGTGCTCGACATGCCGATCGAGGAGGCGCTGGCCTTCTTCGACGCGATCCCGGCGATCAAGCGGCACCTGCAGACGCTCAACGACGTCGGCCTGGGCTACGTGCGGCTCGGGCAGCCGGCGACCACGTTGTCCGGCGGCGAGGCGCAGCGCGTCAAGCTCGCCTCCGAGCTGCAGCGCCGCCAGACCGGCCGGACGATCTACGTGCTCGACGAGCCCACCACCGGTCTGCACTTCGAGGACATCCGCCGGCTGCTCGGCGTGCTCGGGCGGCTGGTCGACGGCGGGAACACGGTGATCGTCATCGAGCACAACCTCGACGTCATCAAGACCGCCGACTGGATCATCGACATGGGCCCCGAAGGCGGGTCCCGCGGCGGCACGCTCGTGGCCGCGGGCACGCCCGAAGAGGTGGCGCTGGTCAACGAGAGCCACACCGGGCGCTTCCTGCGGAAGATTTTGTCGCTCTGAGGCAGGGGCCGGCTCGGGTGCGGCTCGTCTCGCTGTGAGGCGGGTGGTGGTTCGGGCTGGGTTCGTCTCGCTGTGAGGCGGGTGGTCGCTCGATGCGGCTGGGGCTCAGCTGGGTCAGGTGGTGGCTCGGGTTTCGCCGGGAGTCAGGGGGGTGGCTCGGGCGCGGCGGCGGCGCTTGGCGGCGTCGCCGCGCTCCAGCCACCACTCGGCGAACAGCAGCGGCAGCACCCAGCCCAGCCAGGCGCTCAGCGCGCCGACCGTGGCGGCCAGCAACGCCTGGTCGCCGTGGAAGGTGGTGTCGAGCTGCGGTGACAGCGAGATGACGAACACCGCGCCCCACAGGCGGTTGGTGATGATCGACATCGTCAGGGCGAAGCTGCGGATCATCCACCTGCGGTGATCGACGAACCTGCGCTGCCTGGCCATCCGCCAGCCGGCCAGGGTGCAGCCCAGCCAGAGCAGCGCCAGCACCACCCCGCTGGCCCTGGTCACCGGGCCGAAGGGCGTGGCCAGGCTGACCACCAGTCCCAGCAGGCCGCCGGGCAGGCAGCCGCCGAAGACGTACACCCGGCCGATGATGCGGTGCGCCCGCGGGTGGCGGGCGCGGAACCACGGCCAGACCTGCAGACAGCACGAGATCATCGCGATCGAGCCGAAGATCACGTGCAGGGAGAGCACCGCGAAGTGCGGCGGGAAGAAGTCGGGCGCGGGCACCCGCGACCGGCTCGGGTCCAGCGACAGGTAGGGCGGCAGCGAGAAGGCGACGAACGCGATCGCCACCACCACGAGTGGAGCCACCCACGGACGCCGCCACCAGCGTGGCCCGGACGTCGTGGGCTTGGGAGTCTCGGTGAGTGTCATGAGCGACACGCTCGCGCCCGGCGCTGACCGCGGGCGTACCGTCCGCTGACCGTGTGCCCACCGTGCACCCACCGTGCGCCGACCGCTTGTTGCCGCGACGACGACCGTATTGGTCACCCGATGGGCGGACCGAGGGGTGGGGCCAATAAAGTTGACGCACGGGTAACGGCTTGACCTGCTGGGGGTCGGCGGAGACGCGAAGGGTCGGCTAATTCATGACGGTGACGAATCAGGGCGAAGCCATGCCCGAAAACGGCGGCGGCATCGGGCGGCGCGAGATGCTCGGCGTGGCGGGGGTGGCCGCGTGCGGGCTGGCGCTGGCCGGCTGCGGGGCGGGGGACGCCAAGGCGCAACCGGCGTCGAGCATCAAGGGCAAGGTGCTCGCCAAGACGGCGGACGTGCCCGTCGGCGGCGGCACGATCGTGCAGGAGTGGCGGATCGTGATCACGCAGCCCACGAAGGGCGTCTACAAGGCGTTCAGTGCGGTCTGCACGCACAAGGGATGCACGGTGGGCACGCCGAAGGACAACGTCATCACGTGTGCGTGCCACGGCAGCGAGTTCGCCGCCGACAGCGGCCAGGCCACCAAGGGGCCCGCGACCGCGCCGCTGACGGTCTACCAGGTCAAGGTGGAGGGCGACGGCATCGTCGTGGTCTGAGGACGCGGCCTGAGAGCGGGTCTCAGGATGGGGCGCGCGTTCAGAGAACGCGGGCTGAGGATCGTTCTGATGGCGCGGGCTGAGGTCGGCGCTCGTGGTTCGCGGGGCAGGCCGGGGAAGGCTTTTTCTGGGTAATTGTGCGTGGTTTCCGGGATTGGGGGCGTGCAGGCTGAACCGGTGCGGGGGCACCGGCCGTACCTGCATGTGAGACCGAGACCTGGGAGGACGCACCATGACAGAAACGACGCGCCGGACGGTCATGCTCGGCGCCGGAGGCGCCGGGCTCGCGGCGGTTCTGACGGCGTGCGCGAGCTACGGTTCGCCGACGACGGCGGCGAACGAGGCGCCGGCCGCCGAGGAAACGGCCGGTGGGGAGCCGTCGTCGGAGCCCAAGAAGAAGGTGAAGAAGAAGGCCAAGGCGCTGGCCGACACCGGCGACATCCAGGTCGGCGGCGGCGCGGTCTTCAAGGACCAGAAGGTCGTGGTGACGCAGCCGACCGAGGGGGAGTTCAAGGCGTTCACGGCGATCTGCACCCATGCGGGATGCACGGTCGCCAGCGTCTCGGACGGCACGATCAACTGCCCCTGCCACGGCAGCAAGTTCAAGATCGAGGACGGTTCGGTCGCCGACGGCCCCGCCGGCGCGCCACTCGCCGAGAAGAAGATCACCGTGGATGGCGACAAGATCAGACTCGCCTAATCCCCGTCTCATGAATTTCTCACCTGCCTCCGGTTGGGTGGGAGGCATGGGAGATGACCTTCGAAGCCGTCGGGCAGTGATAGCGGGTGTGGGCGCGGGCGGGCTGGCCCTGGCGATCAGCGCCTGCGGCGGAAGCACCGAGACCCCGGCGGCCACCGCCCCCGACGCGGGCGGCCAGTCGAGCGCGGCCCAGCCGGGCGCGTCGCAGTCCAGCGCCCCGCAGGCCGGCGGCGCGCTGGCCAAGACCGCCGACATCCCCGTCGGCGGCGGCACGATCTTCAAGGACCAGAAGATCGTGGTGACGCAGCCGACGGCGGGCGAGTTCAAGGCCTTCAGCGCGATCTGCACGCACAAGGGCTGCCCCGTGGGCAGCGTCGCGGACGGCGCGATCGTGTGCCCGTGCCACGGCAGCAAGTTCAACATCGCCGACGGCTCGGTCACCGATGGGCCGGCCGACAAGCCGCTGGCCGCCCAGCAGATCAAGGTGGAGGGCGACCAGATCACCCTGGCCTGACCGCCGGCGTGATGCATGGCTTGACCCGAGAACGCGGTGAGCCCCGTCGTGCCGTCCGAAGGCTCGGCGGGTCACCTTGTCGGTGGCGCCTACTAGTCTTTGACCGTGGCGAGAGCAGCGGGCAGCCCCTTGAGTTTCCGGCCCAGACCAGGTTCGATCCCCGAGTCGCCGGGGGTCTACCGGTTCAGGGACGCGCACGGCCGGGTGATCTACGTCGGCAAGGCCAAGAGCCTGCGGCAGCGGCTCAATTCCTACTTCGCCGACTTCTCCGCGCTGCATCCGCGCACGCAGTCGATGCTCACCACGGCCGCCGACGTCGACTGGACCGTCGTCGGCACCGAGGTCGAGGCGCTGCAGCTCGAATACTCCTGGATCAAGGAGTTCGACCCGCGCTTCAACGTCAAGTACCGCGACGACAAGTCCTACCCCTACCTCGCGGTGACGATGGGGGAGGACTTCCCGCGCGTCCAGGTCATGCGGGGCGCCAAGCGCAAGGGCACCCGCTACTTCGGCCCCTACTCGCACGCCTGGGCCATCCGCGAGACCGTCGACCTGCTGCTGCGCGTCTTCCCGGTGCGCACGTGCAGCGCCGGGGTGTTCAAGCGGGCCGGGCAGATCGGCCGTCCGTGCCTGCTGGGCTACATCGACAAGTGCTCGGCGCCGTGCGTGGGCCGGGTGACCCCGCAGGAGCACCGCGAGCTGGCCGAAGACTTCTGCGACTTCATGGCGGGCAACACCACCCGCTTCATCAAGCGCCTTGAGAAGGACATGCGCGAGGCCGCCGCCGAGCAGGAGTACGAGCGGGCGGCCCGGCTGCGCGACGACATCCAGGCGCTGCAGCGCGCGCTGGAGAAGCAGGCCGTGGTGCTCGGCGAGGCCACCGACGCCGACGTGATCGCGCTGGCGGAGGATCCGCTGGAGGCCGCCGTCCAGGTGTTCTACGTGCGCGGGGGCCGCATCCGCGGTCAGCGGGGCTGGGTGGTCGACAAGGTCGAGGAGACCTCGCCCGGCGAGCTGGTCGAGCAGTTCCTGCTGCAGATGTACGGCGAGGCCGGGCCCGAGTCGATGCCGCGCGAGGTGCTCGTGCCCGCGCTGCCGCCCGACGCCGAGGCGGTCGCCGAGCTGCTGACCGAGCAGCGCAGGGCCCGGGTCGAGGTGCGCGTCCCGCAGCGCGGCGACAAGAAGGCGCTGATGGAGACCGTCGAGCGCAACGCCAAGGAGTCCCTGGCCCAGCACAAGATCCGCCGCGCCGGCGACCTGACCACGCGCAGCAAGGCGCTGCAGGAGATCGCCGACGCGCTCGACCTCGACCAGGCGCCGCTGCGCGTCGAGTGCTACGACGTCTCCCATCTGCAGGGCGAGAACGTCGTGGCGTCCATGGTGGTATTCGAGGACGGTCTGGCGCGCAAGAGCGAGTACCGGCGCTTCGCCATCAAGACCAAGGAGGGCGACGTCGCCTCGATCCACGAGGTGATCATGCGGCGGTTCCGGCGCTACCTGGAGGAACGTTCGGCCACCGGCGAGCTGGCCGCCGAGGACGACGACGGCCACGGGCCCATCGACCCCGAGACCGGCAAACCGCGCAAGTTCGCCTACCCGCCCAACCTGGTCGTCGTCGACGGCGCGGGCCCCCAGGCGGCCGCCGCGCAGCGGGCGCTCGACGAGCTCGGCATCGACGACGTCGCGGTGTGCGGCCTGGCCAAGCGGCTGGAGGAGGTGTGGCTGCCCGGCGACGACCAGCCAGTGATCATGCCTCGTTCAAGTGAGGGTCTCTACCTGCTGCAACGCGTCCGCGACGAAGCACACAGGTTCGCCATCACCTACCATCGTTCCAAGAGGTCCAAGTCAGTGAAGGAGAGCGCGCTCGACGGCGTGCCCGGCCTCGGGCCGGCGCGCAGGCAGGCGTTGCTCAAGCACTTCGGCTCCGTCAAGAAGCTACGCGAGGCCAGCGCGACCGAGATCTGCGAGGTTCCCGGCATCGGGCCGGCCCTCGCCGAGGTCATCGTGTCGACGCTGAAGGGAGATACATCGTGAACACCCGCGAGGGAGCGCAGGGTGTCGGCGAACGGAGTGAGGCCATGAGCACCGAGCCGGCGTTCGTCATCGTCACCGGCATGTCCGGGGCGGGGCGCAGCACGGCCGCCAAGGCGCTGGAAGACCTGGGCTGGTTCGTCATCGACAACCTGCCGCCGGGGCTGCTGTTCGCGATGGCGGAGGAGGCGGGCAAGGTCAAGCTGGCCGCCGACAAGGTGGCCGCGGTCGTCGACGTGCGCAGCCTGGCCTTCACCACCGACCTCAACGCGGCCATCGAGGAGCTGGAGGGCCGCGGCGTGCGCGTGCGGGTCGTCTTCCTCGAGGCCAGCGACGAGGAGCTGGTGCGCAGGTTCGAGAACGTCCGCCGGCCCCACCCGTTGCAGGGCGAGGGCCGCCTGGTCGACGGCATCACCCGCGAGCGCGGCATCCTGCGCGAGGTGCGGGCCAACGCCGACCTGGTGATCGACACCTCGTCCCACAACGTGCACGACCTGCGTAACAAGATCGTCGCCTACTTCGGCGGCGATGACCGTCCGGGGCTGCGGCTCAACGTCGTCTCGTTCGGGTTCAAGTACGGCCTGCCGGTCGACGCCGACCTCGTCGTCGACTGCCGGTTCCTGCCCAACCCCCACTGGGTGCCCGAGCTGCGGCCGATGAACGGCCTCGACGCGCCGGTCAGCGACTACGTGCTGGGCCAGCCGGGCGCCAAGGAGTTCCTCGACGCCTACGAGGAGGTCCTGCAGGTCGTCGCCACCGGCTACGCCCGCGAGGGCAAGAGCTACGCGACCCTGGCCGTGGGCTGCACCGGCGGCAAGCACCGCAGCGTGGCCATGGCCGAGCAGGTCGCCGCCCGCCTGCGCGACCGCGGCATGGAGGTCCAGGTCAGTCACCGGGATGTGGGGCGGGAGTGACCCATGAACGTATGGAGGCGGGGCTGCCCCATCCGCTGAACGGCCCCCGCGTGGTGGCCCTCGGCGGCGGCCACGGGCTCTACGCCTCGCTGTCGGCCTTACGGGTCGTGACCGACCGGCTGACCGCGGTCGTGACCGTGGCCGACGACGGCGGCTCCAGCGGCCGGCTGCGCCGCGAGCTCGGCGTGCTGCCGCCCGGCGACCTGCGCATGGCGCTGGCCGCGCTGTGCGGCGACGACGAGTGGGGCATCACCTGGAGCGAGGTCGTCCAGCACCGCTTCCGCAGCGAGGGCGAGCTCCACGGGCACGCCGTCGGCAACCTGCTGATCGTGGCGCTGTGGGAGCTGCTCGGCGACTCGGTGGCCGGCCTCGACTGGGTGGGCCGGCTGCTCGGCGCGCACGGCAGGGTGCTGCCGATGGCCTCGGTGCCGCTCGACATCGTGGCCGAGGTCGAGCTCGACGGCGTCACCTCGACCGTGCGCGGCCAGGTCGCCTGCGCGCTCACGCCGGGCCGGGTGCAGGCCATCTCCCTGGTGCCCGAAGACCCGCCGGCGCGTCCCGAGGCGGTCGCCGCGGTGCACGAGGCCGACTGGCTGGTGTTCGGGCCGGGCTCGTGGTTCACCAGCGTGCTGCCGCACCTGAAGGTCCCCGAGCTGGCCCGCGCGCTGCACGACAGCAAGGCCAAGCGGCTCGTCACCCTCAACCTGGCCCCCCAGCCGGGCGAGACCGACGACTTCTCCCCCCAGCAGCACCTGGAGGTGCTCCGCCAGCACGCCCCCGACCTGGCCTTCGACGTCGTGCTGGCCGACACCGGCGTGGTCGACGACCTCGACGCCCTGGACAAGGCCGCGGCGGCGCTCGGCGCCCGGCTCGTCCTGGCCGACGTGGCCGCCGCCGACGGCTCGCCCCGGCATGACCCACGACGTCTTGCCTCCGTCCTGGACGAGATTTTCCTCCAGAAGCGTTGATCCTGGTCGGCGTGGCGCGAAGGTGCGAGAGACTGGCGGGAGCCGGTCTGAATGGGGGAAGGACTAACGCTTATGGCGATGACAGGTGTGGTGAAGGACGAACTGAGCCGCCTGCCGGTGCTGAAACCGTGCTGCCGCAAGGCGGAGGTTTCCACGCTGCTGCGGTTCGCCAGCGGCCTGCACCTGGTGGGCGGCCGCATCGTGATCGAGGCCGAGCTCGACACCAACGCCACCGCGCGGCGGCTGATCAAGGACATCGGCGAGGTGTTCGGCCACAAGGCCGAGGTGCTCGTGCTCGCGCCGGCCGGGCTGCGCAAGGGCTCACGCTACGTGGTGCGCGTCTACCGCGACGGTGAGGCGCTGGCCCGGCAGACGGGCCTGATCGACAACCACGGGCGCCCGGTGCGCGGCCTGCCACGGCAGGTCGTGGCCGGCGCGGCCTGCGACGCCGAGGCGGCCTGGCGGGGCGCCTTCCTGGCGCACGGCTCGCTGACCGAGCCGGGGCGGTCGATGTCCCTGGAGGTCACCTGCCCGGGGCCGGAGGCCGCGCTCGCGCTGGTCGGCTCGGCCCGGCGGCTGAAGATCCACGCCAAGGCCCGGGAGGTGCGCGGCGTCGACCGCGTCGTGGTCCGCGACGGCGACGCGATCAGCGCGCTGCTCACCCGCCTCGGCGCGCACGACAGCGTGCTGGCCTGGGAGGAGCGCCGGATGCGCCGCGAGGTGCGGGCCACCGCCAACCGGCTGGCCAACTTCGACGACGCCAACCTGCGGCGTTCGGCGCGGGCGGCCGTCGCGGCGGGCGCGCGGGTGCAGCGCGCGCTGGAGATCCTCGGCGAGGAGGCGCCGGACCACCTGGTGGTGGCCGGGCGGCTGCGGGTGGAGCACAAGCAGGCGTCGCTGGAGGAACTGGGCCAGATCGCCGACCCGCCGCTGACCAAGGACGCCATCGCCGGGCGCATCAGGCGGCTGCTGGCGATGGCCGACAAGCGCGCCTCCGACCTGGGCATCCCCAACACCGAGGCCAACCTCACCGTCGACATGCTGGCGCCGTAGCGGGCTCGCCGCCGTGCGGGCGCCCGCGGCGCCGTCCGGGAGACCCCCATCCCGTACGGCTCCGCGCGGTGGCCCGCACGCGCCGACGTCCCCGCACGCCCGTCATGGCCGGTCGTGAGGGCTCACGGGCCGCTCGCCGTGACGAAGCGCGCTGTGGGCCGTCCGACGGCTGCTGAGTGGGCGTCGGTCAGTCCCTGGCGGGCTTGCGCGGCGTGAACAGGTCAGCGGGCGCGGCCTGCTGCCCAGGCGACTGCGCGAGCACCTGCGCGGACGACTGTGCGGGCGACTGGGCTGACGACTGCGCGGACGACTGGGCGGACGACTGGGCGGGCGGTTGCGCGGGCTCGAAGGGCGCCCGGTACTCCTGCCCGGCCTCCTCCGCCGCCTCCTGGGCGGCCAGGGCGGCCCGGTCGGCGCGGCGTACGCGGAAGACGCGCAGCGTGACCAGCAGGAGCGCGGCCACGGCGGCGACGGCGATGTACAGCCACATCTGCCACGTCTGGGTGAGCGGCTCGCGGTAGACCGCCAGGGCGCGGGGGAGTCCCTCGCCGGCGTTGGCCGCCGTGATGTCGCCGATCCGCGGAGAGAAGGGCGTGCCGGTCGCGGAGGTGTGCCGCGCGGCGCCGAGCATGATGGACACGCCCGAGATCTGGCCGCCGGCGACGGCCGCCGCCGCGTACACGGCGGCCACCACCGGCAGCGCCCGGTTGCGCGGGCGGGCCGCGCCCACGGCCACGGCGACCAGCAGCGCGATCAGGAGCGACAGCGTCACCGACAGGGCGTGGCCGTTGCCCAGCGTGGCCACGGCCTTCGGCAGCCGGTCCTGGAACAGCACCGCCAGCCCCAGGACCGCCGCGCAGACCAGCGCGGCGACCAGCCCCGCGATCAGTCCAGGAAGCAGGCCGGACCGCTTATGTGACATCTCAGCCCCCAGAGAATGCACGAATTTACTCCGACGAGTCGGGCACTTTACTCGAAGCTCGCAAATTGTGCCCGCTGAACGGGGATACGCAGGGCGGTACCTGCAGTGGTCTAAACCAATTTGGGTCCGATAGTGTTCGTGGTTGAGATTCAACCGCCATCTGTTCGAGGAGATCGGTTTCCGTGAGCATCCGCGTAGGCGTCAACGGCTTCGGCCGCATCGGTCGCAACTTCTGGCGCGCGGTCGCCGCCAGCGGCAAGGACATCGAGATCGTCGCGGTCAACGACCTGACCGACAACGCGACGCTCGCCCACCTGCTGAAGTACGACAGCATCCTGGGCCGTCTGCCGTACGAGGTGAAGGCCTCCAGCGACGAGATCACCGTCGACGGCAAGGCGATCAAGGCGTTCGCGGAGCGCGACCCGGCCAAGCTGCCCTGGGGCGACCTCGGCGTCGACGTCGTGGTGGAGTCCACCGGCCTGTTCACCGACGCCTCCAAGGCCAAGGTGCACGCCGACAACGGCGCCAAGAAGGTCATCATCTCCGCGCCCGCCAAGAACGAGGACGTCACCATCGTGATGGGCGTCAACGAGGGCGTCTACGACCCGGCCAGCCACACGATCATCTCCAACGCGTCCTGCACCACCAACTGCCTGGCTCCGATGGCCAAGGTCCTCCACGACACCTTCACCATCGAGAAGGGTCTGATGACCACCATCCACGCCTACACGCAGGACCAGAACCTGCAGGACGGCCCGCACAAGGACCTGCGCCGCGCCCGCGCCGCCGCCCTCAACGTGGTGCCCACCTCCACCGGCGCCGCCAAGGCCATCGGCCTGGTGCTGCCCGAGCTCAAGGGCAAGCTCGACGGCTTCGCCATGCGCGTGCCGATCCCCACCGGCTCGGCCACCGACCTCACCGTCGACGTCAGCCGCGAGGTCACCGCCGAGGAGGTCAACGCTGCGGTCAAGGCCGCCGCCGAGGGCCCGCTCAAGGGCATCCTCAGCTACACCGAGGACGAGATCGTCTCCTCCGACATCGTCACCGACCCCCACTCCTGCATCTTCGACGCCGGCCTCACCAAGGTCATCGGCAACCAGGTCAAGGTCGTCGGCTGGTACGACAACGAGTGGGGCTACTCCAACCGCCTCGCCGACCTGATCGAGCTGGTCGGCCGCGACCTGTGAGCGTGACCGAGGCCGCTGCGGGAACAGGAGCATGAGCATGCGCACGCTCGACGATCTCGACGTCAAGGGGCGGCGCGTGCTCGTGCGCGCCGACCTCAACGTCCCGCTCGACGGGGAGAAGATCACAGACGACGGCCGCATCCGCGCGTCGGTGCCGACGATCCAGGCGCTGGCCGGGCGCGGCGCCAAGGTCGTCGTCTGCGCCCATCTGGGCAGGCCCAAGGGCAAGGTCGATCCCGAGTACTCGCTCAGGCCGGTGGCCGCCCGCCTGGGCGAGCTGCTCGGCCAGGACGTCGCCTTCGCCACCGACGTGGTCGGCGACAGCGCGCGGCAGACGGTCGAGGCCCTCCAGGAGGGCCAGGTCGCCCTGCTGGAGAACCTGCGCTACGAGCCGGGCGAGGAGTCCAAGGACGACGCCGTCCGCGGCGCGTTCGCCGAGAAGCTGGCCGGCCTGGCCGAGCTCTACGTCGGCGACGGGTTCGGCGCGGTGCACCGCAAGCACGCCAGCGTCTACGACGTGCCCAAGCTGCTGCCGCACGCGGCCGGCGGGCTGGTCGTGGCCGAGGTCGAGGTGCTGCGCAGGCTGACCGAGGACACCGAGCGTCCCTACGTGGTCGTCCTGGGCGGGGCCAAGGTCTCCGACAAGCTGGGCGTCATCGCCAACCTCCTCACCAAGGTCGACCGGCTGCTGATCGGCGGCGGCATGGCCTACACCTTCCTCAAGGCCCAGGGCCACGAGGTGGGCCGGTCGCTGCTCCAGGCGGACCAGCTCGACCAGGTGCGCGGCTTCCTCGCCGAGGCCGGCAAGCGGGGCGTCGACCTCGTGCTGCCGGTCGACGTGGTGGCGGCCGTCACCTTCGCGGCCGACGCCGAGCACGAGGTGGTCGAGGCCACCGCGATCCCGGCCGACCGCGAGGGGCTCGACATCGGGCCCAAGACGCGCGAGCTGTTCGCGAGCAAGCTGGCCGACGCCAAGACCGTCTTCTGGAACGGGCCGATGGGCGTGTTCGAGTTCGACGCGTTCTCCGGCGGCACCAGGGCGGTGGCCGAGGCGCTCATCGGCTCCGACGCCTTCACGGTGGTCGGCGGCGGCGACTCCGCGGCGGCCGTGCGCAGGCTGGGCCTGCCCGAGGACGGTTTCTCGCACATCTCCACCGGCGGCGGGGCCAGCCTGGAATACCTTGAGGGCAAGACCCTTCCCGGACTAGCGGCTCTGGAGGACTGAGGTGGCCCAGCAGCGCAAGCCGCTCATCGCCGGCAACTGGAAGATGAACCTCAATCACCTTGAGGCCATCGCCCTGGTCCAGAAGCTGGCGTTCGCGCTCAGCGACAAGGACTTCGACAAGGCCGAGGTGGCCGTCCTGCCGCCCTTCACCGACCTGCGCAGCGTCCAGACGCTGGTCGACGGCGACAAGCTGCGCATCGTCTACGGGGCCCAGGACCTGTCCCAGTACGACGGCGGCGCCTACACCGGCGAGGTGTCGGGCGTCATGCTGGCCAAGCTCGGCTGCACGTACGTGGTCATCGGCCACTCCGAGCGCCGCCAGTACCACGGCGAGGACGACGACCTCGTCAACGCCAAGGTGCAGGCGGCCTACCGGCACTCGCTCACGCCCATCCTGTGCGTCGGCGAGGGGCTGGCGGTGCGCCAAGAGGGCGGCCACATCGCGCACAGTCTCGGTCAACTCGACGGCGCCCTGCGCAAAATCGGCGCCGAGCAGGCAAAATCGATAGTGGTGGCCTACGAGCCCGTGTGGGCGATCGGCACGGGCGAGGTGGCCACCCCGGAGGACGCCCAGGAGGTCTGCGGAGCGTTGCGGGTGAGACTCGCGGAGCTCTACGACCCCGAAGTGGCCTCCGCGGTCCGTATCCTTTACGGTGGCTCGGTCAAGTCCGGCAATATCGTGGGGATCATGGCTCAACCCGATGTCGACGGCGCGCTTGTGGGCGGTGCCAGCATCGACGCCGGGGAGTTCGCCAAGATCTGCCGATTCTCCGAATTGCCTGGCTAACTGAGTCGTTCTGAGGGTGCGACTTGACACCAGGCCGTACCCTCAAGAGGCAAGTTTGAATCGTCACGCGTAACAGAGCACTGAAGGAACAGGCATACCGTGGAAATCGGAATCTCCATCGCCCTCATCCTGGCGAGCGGTCTCATGATCCTGCTCGTCCTGCTCCACAAGGGCAAGGGTGGCGGCCTGTCTGACATGTTCGGCGGCGGTTTCTCGTCGAACTTCGGTGGTTCCTCGGTGGTGGAGCGCAACCTCGACCGGCTGACCGTCATCACGGGCACCATCTGGTTCGTCTGCATCATCGCTCTCGGCCTGCTCATGCGGCCTTGAGACAACTGATTAACGCGTGACAGTGATTCTCCCCCCGTGTCACGACGCGGGGCGATCGAGCGAGGAGTTCATCCGTGGGTAGTGGCAACGCGATCCGTGGCAGCCGAGTCGGCGCCGGCCCTATGGGGGAGGCCGAGCGCGGCGAGGCAGCTCCGAGAGTGCGGGTCTCGTTCTGGTGCGCCAACATGCACGAGACGCGCCCCAGTTTCGCCAGCGACGCGGCGGTCCCCGAGATGTGGGATTGCCCACGTTGCGGCCTCCCAGCCGGACAGGACGAGGAGGCCCCGCCTGCCCCGCCCAAGAACGAGCCGTACAAGACGCACCTGGCCTACGTGAAGGAGCGCCGGAGCGACAAGGACGGCAAGGCGATCCTCGAGGAGGCACTGGAGCGCCTGCGCAACAACAAGTCCCCCTGGTAGGCGAGCCGGCGGAAGGGCCCTGGTGCTGGTCACCGGGGCCCTTCGCGCGTCACCGGCCGTGCACCGCCACGCCGTCGACGAACGTCATGCGCACCCGCGTCGTCCAGATGTCGGCCGGGGGCAGCTCGAAGGGGTCGCGGTCGAGCACCACCAGGTCGGCCGGGCGGCCGGGCGCGATCACGCCCGCCGGCGAGCGGTTGATCCAGGCAGACCCCTCGGTGTACGCGCTCAACGCCGTGGCCAGGTCGAGGCGCTGGCCGGGCAGGAACGGCGTCTGCGCCGTCGGGTAGCCCGCGTGCACCGATCCGCCCGGTTCGGTACGGTTCACCGCCACGTGCATGCCCTGGATCGGGTCGGCGTCCGAGACCGGCCAGTCGCTGCCCGCGCAGAACCGGGTGCCGTGCGCCTGGAGATCCTTGAAGGGGTACTGCCACGACGAGCGCGGCTCACCCAGGAACGGCAGCGTCAGCTCGTCCATCTGGGCGTGGTGGGTGGCCCACAGGGGCTGCAGGTTGGCCGTGACGCCCAGCGCGGCGAAGCGCGGCACGTCGGAGGGCTCGATGATCTGCAGGTGGGCGATGTGGTGGCGGTTGGCCGGGTCGGTGCCTTCGAAGCTGTCCAGGGCCTCGCGCACGGCACGTTCGCCGATGGCGTGGAAGTGCACCTGGAAGCCCAGCCGGTCCAGCTCGGCGACGTACTGCTTCAGCTTGCCCGGATCGACGTAGGACAGGCCCGTGCCGCCGCACCGGCAGTACGGCTCCAGCGTCGCGGCGGTGAAGTTCTCCGTGATGCCGTCCTGCATGATCTTGACCGAGGTGGCGGCGAACCGGTCCAGCCGCTCGGCGGCGGCCCGCCTGCGGACCAGGTCCTCGATCTGGTCCTCGCCGCGCGTCCTGTCCCACCACAGCGCGCCCACCACGCGGGCGCGCAGCCGGCCCGCGCGGGCGGCGTCGAGGTAGGTGGGAAGCTGGTCGTCCGAGCCGGCGTACGAGCCGACGATGGCGTCCTGCCAGCCGGTGACGCCCAGCGAGAACAGGTGCTGCTCGGCCTCGGCCAGGGCCCTGGCCTGGTCCTCGGCGGTGGGCCGGGGGGCCAGCAGGCCGACGAGGTCCATCGCGCCCTCGTGCAGGACGCCCGACGGGGTGCCGTCGGCGTCGCGCTCGATCCTGCCGTCGGCGGGGTCGGGGGTGTCGCGGGTGATGCCGGCCAGGTCGAGGGCGCGGGAGTTGACCCAGGCGGCGTGGTGGTCACGCTGGATCAGGTAGGCCGGCCGGTCGAGGAAGTCGAGCTGGGAGCGGTGGGGGAGGCCGTTGGGGAAGGCTGACATGTCCCAGCCTCCGCCGTCGATCCACTCTTTTTCTGGATTTTTCGTGGCGTAGTCGGAGATCTTGGCTATGTAGGTGTCTAGGCCAAAAATCTCTGACAAGTCGCACTTCGCTCGTTCGAGTCCGGCTTGTACTGGGTGCAAGTGCGCGTCGATGAAACCCGGGGTGAGCAGGCCGCCGTCCAGGTCGACGGTGTCGTGGCCGGGGGCGCTGCGGGACAGCTCGCCCTCCGGGCCGACGGCGGCGATCACCCCGTCCCGCACCAGCACGGCGTCGCGCCGCACGGCGCCGCCGATGAAGGCGCCGCCACCACGGAAGAGGATGTTCATGGAGGTTCTCCCTTTTTCAGTGCGGTTCTCAGTGCGGTTCTCAGCGCGGCGTCAGTGGCCGGTGATCAGGTCGGCGAAGCGGGCCAGGGCCGAGGTGCGGGGCATGGAACGCTCCCGGTGATCGGCCACCCGGTACAGGCGGTACATCGCGTGCACCCCCATCCAGCGCAGCGGCTCGGGCTCCCAGGAGCGCACCTTGCGCCCCACCCACGGCAGGGACGTCAGCTCCGTCTCCTCCCCGAGTATGAGATCACGAAGGGTGCGCCCGGCGAGGTTCGTCGTGGTCACGCCGTGCCCGGTGTAGCCGCCGGCCCAGCCCAGGCCGGTCGCGCGGTCCACGTGCACGGTTGAGCACCAGTCGCGCGGCACGCCCAGCACGCCCGACCAGGCGTGCGCGACCGAGGAGGAGCGGGCCGCGGGGAAGAAGTCGACCAGCAGCCGCCACAGGGCCTCGACCGTCCACTCGTGAGTGCGGCCGCGGGCGTCGATGCGGGAGCCGTACAGGTAGGGACGGCCCCGGCCGCCGAAGGCGATGCGGTCGTCGGCGGTGCGCTGGGCGTACATGTAGTAGTGCGCGAGGTCGCCGAGCAGTTCGGCGCCGCGCCAGCCGACCTCGTCCCAGAAGGAGGCGGGGAGCGGCTCGGTGACGATCATGGAGCTGTTCATGGGCAGCCACTGGCGGCGCAGGCCGTTCAGGCGGGCGGTGAAGCCCTCGGTGGCGCGGATGACGTACGCCGCCGTGACCGTCCCGTACGGGGTCACCGCCCGGCCGGGGGCGATCTCGGTGACCGGGGTGCGCTCGTAGACCGGGACGCCGAGGTCGCGTACGGCCCTGGCCAGCCCCTGGGCCAGCTTGGCGGGCTGGATGCGGGCGCAATGGGGGCTCCAGGAGGCCGCCAGGGCGCCCGCCACGCGTACGTGCTCCGAGGGGTCGGCCAGGCGCAGGTCCGCCTCCTCGATGCCCCAGGCGCGGGCGGCGGCCACCGAGGCGCGCAGCCGGTCGGCCTGGGCGGGGGTGCGGGCCACGTTCACCACGCCGCCCTTGACGATGTCGCAGTCGATCGACTCGTTCGCGCAGACCGCGATGACCTCGTCGATGGAGGCGTACATCTCACGCTGCAGACGGCGGGCGTCCGAGCCGTACCGCTCGTGGGAGCCGGCCAGGTCGCCGGTCAGCCAGCCGCCGTTGCGCCCCGAGGCGCCGAACCCGGCGAACTCCTGCTCCAGCAGCACCACCCGGAGCGAGGGGCGGGCCTTCTTGAGGTAGTACGCGGTCCACAGCCCCGTGTAGCCGGCCCCGACGATCGCCACGTCGGCCTGCAGGTCGCCGTCGAGCCGCGGACCGGGCTCCGGCACCCCGGACGAGCGGTACCAGAAGGACACGTCACCGTTGACGAATCCGGACGACAAGGGAACTCGCGCATTCATGGCCCCATATCCTGCTATATCAGGATCAGGTGCCGCATCTCACGACGAAATTCGTGATGAAACCCGTCGTTATCGGGCATGTAACACATCTCGGGCATGCTCCTCCCATGGGATTCTTGCGCATCCGGACCACGGTGGACGAGCGACCCGGACGGCTGGCCTCGCTGGCCTCGGCCCTGGCCGCCAGGGGCGGCAACATCCTCGGCCTGAGCGTCCAGTCCGACGCCGACGGCACGGTCGACGAGTTCGTGGCCGACATCCCGGCCGGCCCTGAGGCCGTGCGCGAGGCGCTGGAGGCCGCCGGCGGCCGGCGCGTCCAGGTGGTGCCCGCCACCGCCCACGAGCTGACCGACGAGCCGACCAGGGCGCTGCTGCTGGCCTCCCGGCTGCGTTCCATGCCCTGGCGGCTGCCCGAGCTGCTGGCCGAGCTGCTGCGCGCGGACGACGCCCGGTGGATCTACGGTGAACCGGTGAGCGATCTCCCCGACCCGACCCTGCTCGTCGTGCCCGTGGCGCGGCGGCGCGCGGTCCGGCTGCGCCGCACCGGGCTGCCGTTCACGCTGACCGAGGCCGCCCGCGCGGCGTCCTTCGCCCGGCTCGCCCAGCCCGCGCCCGGCCAGGCCCCGTCCGAACAGGCCCTGAAACTGGCCGACGGCGCCGAGGTCACCGTGCGGCCGCTCACCACGATCTACCGCGAGGCCGTGCGCGACCTGCACGACAGGTGCTCGCCCGAGGCCCGCAGGTTCCGTTACTTCACCTCGATGCCCGCGCTCCCGCCGCGCACGTTCGACCGGCTCTGCGACCGCGGCAGGGGCTTCTCGCTGGTCGCCGGGCACGACGGCCAGGTCGTGGCGATGGCTAACCTCATGTTCACCCCCGACCCCGGCATCGCCGAGATGGCCTTCCTGGTCGAGGACCGCTGGCAGGGGCGTGGCCTGGGCACCGTGCTGGCCCGGATGCTGGTGCGGCAGGCCCGCGACCTCGGGTACGCCGAGGTCAGGGCCACCCTGCTGGCCGACAACGCGCGGATGCGCGGCCTGCTGACCAGCCTGGGCGCCTCGCTCGGCCGGACCGAGGATCCGGGCGTCGTGGAGGCGCGGCTGCCGGTCGGCGTACGGGCCTCAGCCTAGGCCTTCCTCGGGCTCGCCGGACTCGGCCGGGCCGATGCCCAGGTGGCGCTCGATGCGCTCCAGGCTCTCCTCGATGCGGGTGAGCCGTTCGGCGAGCACCGAGCCGCCGCCGAAGTACACCTCCGTCGGACGTTCCCTGGTGCCGCGGCCCACCCGGTCGAGCAGGCGCTGCCGGACGTCGGCCAGGTCGGCGCCGGTGTCCGCCAGAGCCCGGGCGGCCAGCCCCTCGCCCTCCCTGATCAGCCCGAGCAGGATGTGCTCGGTGCCGATGTAGTTGTGGCGCAGCTGCAACGCCTCGCGCAGGGACAGCTCCAGCACCTTCTTGGCGCGCGGGGTGAAGGGGATGTGCCCGCTCGGCGAGCTGGCCCCGCGGCCCACCTCGCGCTCCACGAAGGCCCGTACGTGCTCCAGCTCCACGCCGCAGCCGTCGAGCACCAGCGCGGCCAGCCCCTCGCCCTCGTGGATGAGGCCCAGCAGGATGTGTTCCGTGCCGATGTAGTCGTGGCTCATCTGCCGCGCCTCCTCCTGGGCGAGCACGACGACCCTGCGCGCACGGTCGGTGAAGCGTTCGAACACCGGAGGCCTCCGTTCGACTGGGGCTGCCTCCACTATGCGCTACAAACCACGCCGTGTGGGGTATTTGTCCTGTGTGGATCTTGACGAGGTGGCCGGCCGCCTCTACGCAGTCCCGCCGGCGGAGTTCACCGCCGCCCGTGCGGCCGAGGTCCGCGCGGCCAAGGAGGCGGGCGACGTACGGCTCTCGCGGGACATCGCGAAGCTGCGCAAGCCCACCGTCTCAGCCTGGGCGGTCAACCGGCTGGCCCAGGAGCACCCCGCCGAGCTGGCCGAACTGCTCGGCGTGGGGGAGCGGCTGCGCGCGGCCTGGCAGGCGCAGGACGCCGAGGCGCTGGCCGAGCTGACCCGGTCACGTGGCGAGGCGACCGCCAAGGTGGCCAGGCTGGCCAGGCAGGCCGGCGGCCTGTCGGCGGCGGCCGCCTCGGAGGTGGACCAGACGCTGGACGCCGCCGTCGTGGACGCTGGAGCCGCCGACCAGGTGCGGGCCGGCCGCCTGGCCAAACCACTCAACTACAGCGGATTCGCCCCCGCCCCCGCCACCACGCCCGCCACCGGGGCGCGTGGGCGGGGGCGGGGCGGGAAGGACGCGGCGGCCGAAGCGCGGGCGGAGGCCGAGGCCAGGCAGGCGCGAGAGGCCAAGGAGGCGAAGGAGGCCAGGAAGGCGAAGGAGCGCGCGGAGGCCGAGGCGGCCCACCGGGAGTGGGCCGAGGCCCTGGAGTCGGTCACCCGCGACCACGACGAGCGCGCCGAGAAGGTCGCCCGGCTGGAACGCAAGCTCGCCAAGGCCCGCAAGCGGCTGGAGGAGGTCCGGCAACGTCTGGAGGTCACGCGCCGCGAGGAGCGTCACGCCCGCCGACGACTGGACTAAGGTGCACGAAACGCGTTCGTACACCTGCAAGGAGGGGCGATGGCCCCCTGGACGCCCGCCGACATCCCGGACCTCACCGGCACAACGGCCATCGTCACCGGCGCCAACAGCGGCATCGGCCTGCCCACCGCCCGCGAGCTGGCCCGGCACGGCGCCCGCGTCATCGTGGCCGCCCGCTCGGCGGACAAGGGCGAGGCCGCCGTGGCGGAGATCCGGCGGGCCGTGCCGGGGGCCGACGTCGCGTACGGCGCCCTCGACCTGGCCGACCAGTCCTCGATCCGGCGCTTCGCCGACACGGTGGACAAGGTGGACCTGCTGATCAACAACGCCGGGATCGGCCTGGTCCCCCGCCAGCTGACCGAGGACGGGTGGGAGCTCCAGTTCGCCACCAACCACCTCGGCCACTTCGCGCTCACCGGCCTGCTCCTGCCACGGCTCCTGGCCGCTCCGCACGCCCGCGTGGTCACCGTCTCCAGCGACACGCACTCCATGGGCAGGCTCGACTTCGACGACCTCGCCCTGGAACGCGGCTACGGCCGGATGAGCGCGTACGGGCGGTCCAAGCTCGCCAACCTGCTCTTCACCCTGGAGCTCCAGCGACGGGCCAGCAGCGCCGGTGCGGGCCTGATCAGCGTGGCCACCCACCCGGGTGCCACCGCGACCCGCTTCGTCAAGCTGGGGCCCCTGCAGCCCCTCCTGCGCCTGTTCCTGCAGTCGGCCGACGCCGGCGCCGCCCCCTCTCTGTACGCCGCCACCTCGCCGGACGTCACCGGCGGCGAGTTCGTCGGCCCCCGGCTGAAGCTGCTCACGCCGTCGGAGACGGCCAGGTCCGAGGAGGTCGCGCGGCGGCTGTGGGAGGTGTCCGCGCAGCTCACGGGCGTAGGGTTCGAGGAGATCGCCCACCGCTGAAGGACGTGCCGCCGGGAGCGCAGGCACCCGCCGCTCATGGGGGCTGTCCTCGACGCTGCCACACGGCGGTCGGCGTGCGTGCCCTGGTCGAACGGGCCGGAGGGCGCGGCGAGCTCGACGCGGACGTCGCTCCCGAGTCTGATGCGGTACCCACGATCTTCACCGGGCCGCCCTTCGGCGAGGAGCCGGTCGGCGGCGTGCGGGTGCCGCCGGTCCTGCGCCCGGTCAGCGCAGGCCGCGGGCCAGATGGGCGCAGACGGGGAAGCCCGTGCCGGCGTACGGGGCGGCCAGGCGGTCGTAGCAGGCCCGGACGCGGGCGTAGGTCTCCGGCGGCTGGCGGGCGATCGTCTCGAAACGCGGGCCGCCCGCCTCGACCACGCCGCTCCACCAGGCTGCGACGTCCACCCGGTGTCGCCAGCGCAGGGTCCGCACGTCCACGGCCGTGAAGCCCGCCTCCTCCAGCAGCCCGGCGAAGCGTTCCGGCCGTTCCACGGCGGCGAAGGGGCGGACCGGGGGTTCGTACGGCACCCCCGCCGCCGCCAGGGCCTCGGCGAAGACGTTCGTGGCCGTCATCTCGTCGGACTTCCACCAGGTCAGCGCGGCGGCGCCGCCGGGACGCAGCACCCGGCGCAGCTCCGCGAGCGTCGCCGGGACGTCGGCGACGTGGTTGACGACGAAGTTGCCCGCCACGGCGTCGAAGGAGGCGTCCTCGAACGGCAGGACGGGCAGGGTGGCCCGGCGGACGGTGGCGGCGGGGTGGCGGCGGGCGACCAGCTCCAGCATGGCGGGGTCGGCGTCCACGGCGGTGACCTCGGCGCCGGCCGCGAGCGCGGCCGCCGTGACCACGCCGGTGCCACATCCGACGTCAAGGATCCGCTCCCGACGCCCCTCCGGAACACCGCCCTCAGGACGCCGCGCCCCCCGGCCTTCCGAGTATGGGGTCAGGTCGGCGCCTGGGGTCGCGGTATTGCTTGGGGGTGCGGTGTCGCCTGGGGTCGCGGTGTCGACTCGGGTCACGGCGGCGAGCAGGGGTTGGACGGTGTGCGAGCTGAGCCGCGCGAAGCCGCGGTCGTAGGCCTCGGGATCCCTCACAACCCCGGAGCCTACCCCGCAACCCGAATCCTGACATCTTGAGGTGAAATTTCGCCCGATTCCCTGTTTTAGAAGGAAATCTCAGGCTTATGGTCTTCGCCATGACCATCGACGCCTTCATCGACGCGCTGCCCAAGGTGGAGCTGCATGTACATCTGGTCGGATCGGCCTCGGTCGACACCGTGCTGGAGCTGTCCCGGCGGCATCCCGGCAGTGAGGTCCCGACCTCCGAGGAGGAACTGCGCCGCTTCTACACCTTCCTCGACTTCCCCCACTTCGCCCGCGTGTACCAGGCCGTCAACAGCCTGGTCCGCGAGCCCGAGGACGTCGCCACCCTCGTCCTCGGCCTGGCCAGGGACCTCGCCGGACAGGGCGGCCGGTACGCCGAGCTGCAGGTCACCCCGTACGCCCACCACGTGGTCGGCATGCCCATGCGCGAGGTGACCGAGGCCCTCGACCTGGCCGCCCGCCGCTCCCTGACCGACCACGGCGTGGAGATGGCCTACATCTTCGACATCCCCGGCGAGTACGGCGAGGAGGCCGCCCGGATCACCGTTGACCACGCCCTGCGCGAACCTCCCGCCGCATTGGTAGGTTTCGGCATCGGTGGCATCGAACAGGACCGCCCCAAGTACCGCGACGCCTACCGCGACGCCTTCACCGCCGCACGCGCCGCCGGCCTGCACAGCGTCCCGCACGGCGGCGAGATGAGCGGCCCCGAGACGATGTGGGAGGTCATCGAGGGTTACGGCGCCGAGCGCATCGGCCACGGCATCAACTGCCTGTCCGACCCCCGCCTGGTCGCCCACCTGCGCGAGACCCAGCTGCCCCTGGACGTCTGCCCCACCTCCAACGTCTGCACCGGCCAGGTGCCCGAGCTCGCCGCCCACCCGCTGCCCCGGATGCTGGAGGAGGCCCTGTACGTCACCCTCAACAGCGACGACCCGCCCATGTTCGCCACCACGCTGGCGGGGGAGTACCGCGCCGCCGCCCACGTGCTCGGCCTGGGCGCCACCGAGCTGGCCCAACTCGCCCGCAACGCCGTCAATGCCTCCTACCTGGCCGCTGACCGCAAGCAGACCCTCCTCAAGGAGATCGACACCCTGACCGCCGACCTCTGACGGCCAGGCACGTCGTGCGCCCCCGACTCGCGTCCGAGGTCAGGGGGAGGCCAGGCGGCCGAGTTCTGGGGGGATCTTGGCGGCGGCGGCGCGGTCGAGCAGGAACAGGGTGCCGGCCCGGCCGCGGGCGCCGGCCGCCGGCACCTGGACGTGCCCCGAGTCCGACAGCGCCAGGCGTACCGCGCCCGACTTCTCCTCGCCGGCCGCCACCACCCACACCTCGCGCGCCGCCTGGATGGCGGGCAGGGTCAGGGAGATGCGGGTGGGGGGCGGCTTGGGGGAGCCGTGCACGGAGACGACCGGGCGCGTGTCGTACAGGGCGGGCATGCCGGGGAACAGCGAGGCCACGTGCGCGTCGGGGCCCATGCCGAGGAGCATGACGTCGAAGGCCGGCACCGGGCCGTGGTCCTCGGGGCGGGCCGCGGCGCGCAGCTCGGCGGCGTACGCCTCGGCCGACTCCTCGGCTGTCATGCCGGAGTCGGGGCCGCGCATGACGTGGATCCGGTCGGGGTCCAGGTCCACGTGGTCGAGCAGCGCCTGGCGGGCGCCGGTCTCGTTGCGTTCCTTGTCGCCGGTGGGCACGAAACGCTCGTCGCCCCACCAGACGTCCAGGCGCCGCCAGTCGACGGCGTCACGGGCGGGCGTGGCGGCGATGGCGGCCAGCGTGGCGATGCCGACCGTGCCGCCGGTCAGCACGATCGAGGCCGACCCCTTGGCCGACTGCACGTCGACCAGGCGCGTGATGATGCGCGCCGCCACGGCCTTGGCCAGGACGTCGGCGTCGCGGTGCACGACAACGTTGGGAACGCTCACGACACTTCTTTCTCAAGTGGAGGGGGTCAGCCCTTGTACGTACGGGCGAAGCGCTTGACGGCGGCCTCGTAGACCTCGTCGCTGTCCAGCCGGCGCAGCTCCTCGGCCATCAGCTCGGAGGTGTGCCGCCGGGCCAGGGCCACGTTCCGGTCGGGCTGGCCGGGACGCGACAGCGTGGCCAGCCGCGCGTCAGAACGCATGACCGACAGCTCGCCGTCGCCGGTCTGCAGCCGTACGGCGGTCAGGCCGGGACCGGCCGACTCGCCCACCTTGACCGGCGCGCCCAGCCGCTCCGACAGCCAGGCCGCCAGCAGCGGCGCGCTCGGGTGCCCGGCGCTGGCCTCCACCACGCCCTTGCGCACCTTGCCCACCGGCTGGTCGAACGCGGCGGCCAGCAGGCTGCGCCACGGCGTCAGCCGGGCCCAGGCCAGGTCGGTGTCGCCAGGGGCGTACCCCTTGGCGCGGGTGACCAGCGACGCGGCGCCGCCGTTCTCGAAGCCCTTGGCGTCGGTGATGCGCCGCTGGGCCAGGGCGCCGATCGCGTCCTTGGACGGCACGTCGGGGGCCGCGCCCGGCCACCAGGCCACCACGGGGGTGTCGGGCAGCAGCAGGGGGCTGACGACGGAGTCGGCGTGCTGGGTCAGCTCGCCGTACAGGCGCAGCACCACGACCTCGCCCGGCGTGTTCTCGCCGATGCGCAGCTCGGCGTCGAGCCGGTTGGGCTCGGCCTCCTCCCGCTTGATCACCACGATGATGCGCGAGGGGTGCTCGCGGGCCGCCTCGGTGGCGGCGCGCAGCGCGTCGTACTGGTGGCGCTCCTCGGAGACCACCACGAGGGTCAGCACCATGCCGATGGCGGGCGCGCCCATCTGGTGGCGCAGCAGCATGAGCTGCGCCGAGATCTTGCCGGCCGTCGTGTCCGACAGCATGAAAGTCGTCACTAGAGTCTCCTCCACACGCGGCCGTCGCGCGCCATCATCGCGTCGGCCGACTCCGGGCCCCACGAGCCCGACTCGTAGGCCTCGGGCTGTCCCTGCGTGGCCCAGAAGTCCTCGATCGGGTCGAGGATCGTCCAGGACAGCTCGACCTCGCGCTGGTGCGGGAAGAGCGGCGGGTCGCCGATCATGACGTCGAGCAGCAGCCGCTCGTACGCCTCGGGTGAGGACTCCAGGAAGGACTCGCCGTAGGCGAAGTCCATGGACACGTCGCGGACCTCCATGGCGGTGCCCGGGACCTTCGACCCGAACCGCACGGTGATGCCCTCGTCCGGCTGGACGCGGATGACCAGGGCGTTCTGGCCCAGGATCTCGGTGTCGGTCTTGCTGAAGGGCAGGTGCGGCGCCCGCTGGAACACCACGGCCACCTCGGTGACCCGGCGGCCCAGCCGCTTGCCGGTACGCAGGTAGAACGGCACCCCGGCCCACCGCCGATTGGCGATCTCCAGCTTGACGGCCGCGTACGTCTCGGTGGTCGACTCGGCGGAGATGCCCTCCTCCTGGAGGTAGCCGACGACCTTCTCGCCGCCCTGCCACCCGGCCGCGTACTGGCCGCGGGCGGTGTTGAGCCCCAGGTTGGACGGCAGCCGCACCGCCTTGAGCACCTTCTCCTTCTCCCGGCGCAGCGCCGAGGCGTCGAAGGAGGTCGGGTCCTCCATGGCGACCAGCGCGAGCAGCTGGAGCAGGTGGTTCTGGATCACGTCGCGGGCCGCGCCGATGCCGTCGTAGTAGCCGGCGCGCCCGCCGATGCCGATGTCCTCGGCCATGGTGATCTGCACGTGGTCGACGAAGCTGCGGTTCCAGATGGGCTCGTACAGGTTGTTGGCGAAGCGCAGCGCCAGGATGTTCTGGACCGTCTCCTTGCCCAGGTAGTGGTCGATCCGGAAGATCGAGCTCTCCGGGAACGCCGACGTGGTGATCTCGTTCAGCTCGTGGGCCGACTTCAGGTCGTGGCCGAACGGCTTCTCGATGACCACCCGCCGCCAGGACCCCTCAGGCGCGTCGGACAGGCCGGTGCGCTTGAGCTGCTCGACCACCACGGGGAAGAACTTGGGCGGGACGGACAGGTAGAAAGCGTAGTTGCCGCCCGTGCCGCGGGTCTGGTCGATCTCCGCCAACGCCATCGCCAGCGCGTCGAAGGCTCCGTCGTCGGAGAACTCGCCCGGCACGAAATGGATGCCTTCGAGGATCTGCTTCCAGACCTCCTCGCGGAACGGCGTACGCGCGTGCGCCTTGACCGCGTCGTGCGTCAACTGCGCGAAGTCCTGGTCCTTCCAGTCGCGCCTGGCGAAACCGACCAGCGAGAAACCGGGCGGCAGCAGGCCGCGGTTGCCCAGGTCGTAAATGGCCGGCAGCAGCTTGCGCTTGGCCAGGTCGCCCGTCACGCCGAACAGCACCAGCACGCACGGCCCCGCCACCCGCGGCAGCCGCTTGTCACGCGGGTCGCGCAAGGGGTTGGCCTCGGCGACCTCCAATGTCGTGGCGGTGTTCGCCACGGCCGCCGCCACCGCGACGACCTCCTCCTCAGGAGATGCTTCGTCAGTCATCTCAAACCTCCTGTGCGGCTGCGAGCAAATGCGCGACACCCGTCGCGCGGTCCGTCAAGTGCAGGCGTACGGCGGGCCGTCCGCGGGTCTCCAGCGCGGCCAGGTCGCCCAGCGCCTGCGCGAGCTGGAGCCGCCCCAGCGTGTACGGCTGCCCGGGGACGGCGACGTCGTCGGTCACCGCGCCCGTGATCTGCAGGAACACGCCGTTCTGCGGCCCGCCCTTGTGGTATTGGCCGGTCGAGTGCAGGAAACGCGGACCCCACCCGAACGTCACCGGCCGGTTGGTGCGGATGGCGAGCAGGGCGCGCAGCGTGGCCGCGTCGGCCATCATCCACGCGTCGGTCATCTGCTCGAAGTCGGCGCCCTCGGGCACCGGCGCGTCGAAGGCGGCCAGCCGGTCGAGGTAGGCCATCACGGCCAGGTAGCCGTCGTGCGGGATGGCCTTCAGCAGCTCGGCCAGCACGCCGGGCAGGTCGTGGGAGCGGACCGCGCCGTAGACCTCGACGGGCCCGTCGACCAGCGCGGGCGCGCCCAGCGGCAGGTCGGGCAGGGCCAGCAGGGCCGCGGTGTTCTCCTTGGACTCGGCCACGTTCGGCTGGTCGAACGGGTCGATCTCCAGCAGCAGCCCGGCCACGGCGGTCGCGTACTCCCAGACCAGGAACTGGCCGCCGAGCGGCCCGTCGACGCGTACGGCGCCGTCGTCGGACTCGATCGCGACGACCAGCTCGTCGCTGGTGTGGTTGGGGTCGGCGTTGACGATCGGCAGGATGCCCCTGCCCTGCTTGCCGGTGGACTCGGCGACGAGCTGCTCGATCCAGTCGGGCAGCCCGTTGATGCCGGAGAGCTGGTCCTCCAGCACGAGCTTGTCGCGCCCGGCCAGCGCCGCGCCGCCGAGGGCCGCGCCCAGGTCGAGGCCGGGGTTGCCGGTGTCCAGGGACAGCAGCGGCAGCACCTCCTCGGCGTCGTCCAGCAGCCGCTCGACGTCGGCCCCGGCCAGCGCGCTCGGCACCAGCCCGAACGCCGACAGCGCCGAATAGCGGCCGCCCACGTCGGGGACGGCCAGCACCAGGTGGTAGCCGCCGTCGACGGCCCGCTGCTCCAGCGGTGAGCCGTGGTCGGTGACGACCACGATCCGGTCGGCGGGCGAGATGCCCGCCTCGGTGAAGATCTGTTCGTAGATGCGCAGGTGGCAGTCGGTCTCGACGGTCGAGCCGCTCTTGCTGGCCACCACCACGACCGTGGACTCCAGCAGGTCGCTCAGCGCCCGCCGGACCTGCGCGGGGTCGGTCGTGTCGAGTACGGTCAGTGGCACGTCGGCGGTCTGGCAGATCACCTCGGGAGCCAGCGACGAGCCGCCCATCCCGGCCAGCACCACGTTCGTCAGGCCCTCGGCGCGTGCCCGCTCCACGAGCTTGCCCAGCTCGGGAAGGAGCTCGCGGGAGGTGCGCGGCAGCGTCAGCCAGCCGAGCCGGACCGCCGCCACCGCCTCGGCGTCCTCGCCCCACAGCGTGGGGTCGCCGCCGGCCAGCCGCGCGGGCACGCCGTCGGCGACGAGGCGCCCCGCGACGGAGGAGGCGGCCGCGGCCACCCCCTCCTCGCGGTAGGACACCTCGATCATGGCACCAGATTCTTGGTGACGCTCTCCAGCAGCTCGTTCCAGGACGCCTCGAACTTCTCGACGCCCTCCTCCTCCAGCACCCGCACGACGTCGTCGTAGTCGATGCCGGCGTCCTTGAGCGCGGCCATGGTGTTCCAGGCCTGCTCGTAGAAGGGGCGCACGGTGTCGCCGGTGACCTGGGCGTGGTCGGCGGTGGCGTCGAGGGTCTTCTCCGGCATCGTGTTGACGGTGCCGGGGGCGACGAGCTGGTCGACGTACATGGTGTCGGAGTAGTCGGGGTTCTTCACCCCGGTCGAGGCCCACAGCGGGCGCTGCGGACGGGCGCCCGCGGCGCGCAGGCGCTGCCAGCGCTCGGAGCTGACGACCTCCTCGTAGGCGGCGTAGGCCAGGCGCGCGTTGGCGATGCCGGCCTTGCCCTTCAGCTCCGGCTTGCCGAGCTTGTCGAGCCGCTTGTCGATCTCGGTGTCGACCCGGCTGACGAAGAACGAGGCCACCGACTCGATCGTGGCCAGGTCCAGGCCCTTGGCCTGCGCGGCCTCCAGGCCGGCCAGCCAGGCGTCCATGACCGCGCGGTAGCGCTCCAGGGAGAAGATCAGCGTGACGTTGACGCTGATGCCCTCCGACAGCGCCTGCGTGATCGCGGGCAGGCCCTCAAGGGTGGCCGGGATCTTGATGAACAGGTTGGGCCGGTCGACCATCCACCACAGCGCCCTGGCCTCGGCCACGGTCTTCTCGCTCTCGCGGGCCAGACGCGGGTCGACCTCCAGCGAGACGCGGCCGTCCACGCCGCCGGTGGCGTCGTAGACCGGGCGCAGCACGTCGGCGGCCCAGCGGATGTCGTACGTGGTGATGGCGCGGACGGCCTCCTCCACGGTGACGCCGCGGACGGCCAGGTCGTGGAGCTGGGCGTTGTAGGCGTCGCCCTTGCTGAGCGCGCCGGCGAAGATCGTCGGGTTGGAGGTGACCCCGACGACGTTCTTCTCGCGGATCAGCTGGTCGAGGTTGCCCGTGCGCAGCCGTTCGCGGCTGATGTCGTCGAGCCAGATGGAAACGCCCTGGCCGGACAGCTTGTTGAGGTTCTCGCTCATCTTCTTCTCAGTTTCCCGTCGTCTCGCCCTTGTCCTGACCCAGCTTGGCGAGGCTCGCCTTGGCCGCGGCCGCCACGCGCTCGGCCGTGAGCCCGAACTGCTCGTACAGCGTCTTGTACGGCGCCGAGGCGCCGAAGTGCTCCAGGCTGACCACTTCGCCGCACTCGCCGACGAACTGGTGCCAGCCGAGCGCGACGCCGGCCTCGACCGCGACCCGAGCCCTGATCGAGCTTGGCAGGACGGTCTGCCGGTAAGCGGAGTCCTGCCCGTTGAACCACTCGACACACGGCATCGACACCACTCGTGCCGGGATGCCCTGCGCCTCCAGCAGCTCGCGGCCCTGCACGGCCACCTCGACCTCGCTGCCGGTGGCGATGATGATCACGTGCGGCTGGCCGTCGGACGCCTCGCGCAGCACGTAGCCGCCGCGGGCCACGCCGTCGGCGCTGGTGCCCTCGTAGACCGGCACGTTCTGCCTGGTCAGCGCCAGGGCGGCGGGACGGTCGGTGTGCTCCAGGATCGTCTTCCACGCATGCGCGGTCTCGTTGGCGTCGGCCGGGCGGACGACGTCGAGGCCGGGGATGGCGCGCAGCGCCCACAGGTGCTCGATCGGCTGGTGGGTGGGGCCGTCCTCGCCCAGGCCGATGGAGTCGTGCGTCCAGACGTAGGTGACCGGCAGCTTCATCAGCGCGGCCAGGCGCACCGAGGGGCGCATGTAGTCGGAGAAGACCAGGAACGTGCCGCCGTAGGGGCGGGTGCCGCCGTGCAGGGCGATGCCGTTGAGAATCGCGCCCATGGCGTGCTCGCGGATGCCGAAGTGCAGCGTGCGGCCGTAGCGGTTACCGGGGAAGTCCTTGGTCTGGTACTCCTCGGGGATGAAGGACGGCTCGCCCTTCATCGTGGTCAGGTTCGACTCGGCCAGGTCGGCCGAGCCGCCCCACAGCTCGGGCAGCACCGGCGCCAGCGCGCCCAGCACCTCGCCGCTGGCCTTGCGGGTGGCCATCGAGGAGCCGGTCTCGAACTCGGGCAGGGCCGTGGCCCAGCCGGCGGGCAGCTCGCGGTGGGAGATGCGGTCGAACTCCTTGGCCCGCTCGGGGTTGGCCAGGCGCCATTCGGCATAACCCTTGTCCCACTCGGCGCGCTCGGTACGGCCGCGGGCGACCACCTCGCGGGCGTGCTGCAGCACCTCGGCCGGCACGTCGAAGCTCTTGGCCGGGTCCATGCCCAGGATCTCCTTGGTCGCGGCGATCTCCGCCTCGCCCAGGGCCGCGCCATGGATCTTGCCGGTGTTCTTCTTGTTCGGCGCCGGCCAGCCGATGATCGTGCGCAGCCGGATGAAGGAGGGCCGGTCGGTCTCGGCCTTGGCCGCCTCCAGCGCCTCGTACAGCGCCTGGACGTCCTCCTCGTACTCGCCGCCGGCGGTCCAGTCGACGCTCTCGGTGTGCCAGCCGTAGGCCTCGTAACGCTTGACGACGTCCTCGGACTTGGCGATGAGGGTGTCGTCCTCGATGGAGATGTGGTTGTCGTCGTACAGGACGACGAGGTTGCCGAGCTTCTGGTGGCCGGCCAGGGCGCTGGCCTCGTGGCTGATGCCCTCCTCGATGTCGCCGTCGCTGACGAAGCACCAGATGTGGTGGTCGAACGGCGAGGAGCCGCGCTCGGCGTCGGGGTCGAACAGGCCGCGCTCGCGGCGGGCCGCCATCGCCATGCCGACCGCGTTGCCCAGACCCTGGCCGAGCGGGCCGGTGGTGGTCTCCACGCCGGCGGTGTGGCCGTGCTCGGGGTGACCCGGGGTCAGGCTGTCCCACTGGCGCAGCCGCCGCAGGTCGTCGAGCGTCAGGCCGTAGCCCGACAGGTAGAGCTGGATGTAGAGCGTCAGGCTGGTGTGGCCGCACGACAGCACGAACCGGTCGCGGCCCGCCCAGTTGGGGTCGCTGGGATCGTGGCGCATCACGCGCTGGAACAGCAGGTATGCGGCGGGGGCCAGGCTCATGGCGGTGCCGGGGTGACCCGAGCCCGCCTTCTCCACTGCGTCCATCGCCAGGGCCCGGACGACGTCGACGGCCTTCTTGTCGAGGTCGGTCCATTCAAGGGCTGGCACGAGTTCGGTGCTCAAGTGCTCGATCTCCGGAATCTAGTTGTCATTTGGCAGTACCTGTTGGCTATCCCGCCCACACGGGACCCTAACCGAGTGGAGCTGGCGATCGATTCCCATTCCACCCTCGCGTGTCCATGAATGGCGCAAGCCCCCCATTGGCCGGACCGTCCGCCCCTGCGACTACAGTTTGTTTGTTCGCAGAGGCGCCACGGCGCCACTCATCGATCCGCTCTAATCAGAGGTTACGCGTTGACTCCGCACAGGCTGGAAGCGCCTTGACGGTGCTGACCAACAGGCAGGCCACGGCCCCCTCGACCGAGCCCGGGGCGCCGCGCACGTTCGGCATGGTCGTGAAGGCCTACGTCGCGCTCACCAAGCCGCGGATCATCGAGCTGCTGCTGATCACGACCCTGCCGGTGATGTTCCTGGCGGCCGGCGGCCTGCCGCCGCTGTGGAAGTCGATCGCCGTGATGGTCTTCGGCACCCTGTCGGCGGGCAGCGCCAACGCGCTCAACTGCTACGTCGACCGCGACATCGACCAGAAGATGCGGCGCACCCGCCGCCGGCCGCTGGCCCGGCACCAGGTGTCCCCGCGCGGCGCGCTGGTCTTCGGGATCGTCCTGGGGATTTTGTCCACTGTTGGCCTGTGGCTCACCACCAATTGGCTGGCCGCGGCGCTGTCCACCGGCGCGATCCTGTTCTACGTCATCGTCTACTCGATGGTGCTCAAGCGCCGCACGGCCCAGAACATCGTCTGGGGCGGCATCGCGGGCTGCATGCCGGTCATGATCGGCTGGGCGGGCATCACCGAGCGGCTCGACTGGGCGCCCCTGGTGCTGTTCGGCGTGGTGTTCTTCTGGACGCCGCCCCACACCTGGACCCTCGCCATGCGCTACAAGGAGGACTACGCGGCGGCCAAGGTGCCGATGCTGCCGGTGGTGGCCACCGAGCGGCGGGTGATCCTGGAGTCCGTGGCCTACACCTGGGCGACCGTGCTGTGCTCGCTGGCGCTGTGGCCGGTGGCCGGCACCACGCTGTTCTACCCGGTCGTCGCGGTCGTGCTCGGCGTGGTCTGCCTGTGGGAGGTCCACCGCCTGCTGGCCCGGCTCAACGCCGGCAAGAGCGGCGTCGACCTGCGCCCGATGCGCTTCTTCCACTGGTCCAACGCCTACCTCGCGCTGCTCTTCCTCGCCGTCGCGATCGACCCGCTGCTGGCCTGAGCGCCGTGACCGTCCCGACCGCCGTGCGCGAGGCCCCCGACGTGCATGTCCGGACGGTGAGGAGTGGCTGTCCCGCGCGGGCGGTCGGCACGGACCCCGGCCCTTCGATCCGTTAAAGTCACGGTATGGCGACCCGTGATCCACGCTGGGTGTTGAAGGACCGCCCGTCGTTCGCGTTGATCACCGGGCTGGTCCTCACCGGCATCTGCGCCCTGGTCTCGTTCTCCTTCGACGTGATCAACGGTGAGCCGGTGCAGTTCTTCATCGCGCTCGGGCTCGCCCTGGCGCCGGTGCCGCTGCTGCTGGCCGCCGTGCTGGCGCTCGACCGCATGGAGCCGGAGCCGCGCAGCAACCTGATCTTCGCCTTCGCCTGGGGCGCGGGCATCGCCGTGCTGGTCGCCGGCGCGATCAACTCGCTCAACCTCCACTACTTCATCGACACGGCCAAGCTCTCGCCGACCAGCGCCCGCAACCTGGCGGCCACCTTCGGCGCGCCGGTGGTCGAGGAGACGATGAAGGGCCTGGTGCTGCTCGGCCTGCTGAAGTTCCGCCGGGCCGAGCTCGACGGCCCCACCGACGGCATCATCTACGCCAGCATGGTCGGCCTCGGCTTCGCCATGAGCGAGAACGTCAGCTACTACCTGTCGGCGCTCAACGGCAACGGCGTCAGCAGCCTGGCGGTCACCGTGGTGCTGCGCGGCATCCTGTCGCCGTTCGCCCATCCGCTGTTCAGCTCGATGATCGGGGTGGCCGTCGCCTACGCGGCCCAGCGCCAGGGGCCCGAGCGGGTGTTCCTGGTGCTGGCCGGCTGGTCGGGGGCGATGATCCTGCACGGCCTGTGGAACGGCCTGGCCTCCTACGGCGGCTTCCCCGGGCTCGTGGTGGCCTACCTGGCGCTGCTGGTGGTGCTCGTCGTGCTGATCGGCGTGGTGTTCAGGGACCGGCGGCGCATCGTCGCGCTCATCCAGACCTACCTGCCGCCGTACGAGCCGACCAGGCTGGTCGGGCCGGCCGACATCTACATGTTGTCCACGTTCGCCAGGCGCCGGCAGGCCAGGCAGTGGGCCAGGGCCTACGGCGGCAAGCGCGGGGTGCGCGCCATGCGCGACTACCAGCTCGCCGCCACCGAGCTCGGCCTGCTGCACGAGCGGGCGGCCCGTCACATCGTCGACGAGCAGGCCTTCCACGAGGAGCAGCGGGCCCTGCTGGAGTGCATGAGCACCGCCCGCGCCGACTTCCCGGTGCCGCCCGTGCACGCCCGCCGGATGGCCAGGGGCACCCCGCCGCCCGGCTACGCGCCCGGCGCGCCCCGCTGAGCCAGGATCTCGGTCAGCGAGACCTCGCGCGGGCCGGGGAAGACCGGGTCGGAGTGCAGCAGCAGCGCGTCCACGACGGCCTTGCCGGTGGCCAGCAGTTCCCGGGTGGCGTAGGCGTACGTGGTGGCCGCCCACTGGCGGGTGGAGTCGTCGCCCACGCCGAACGTCTCCAGCCCGGCCGTCCGGCACAGCGCGACGGCCCTTGGCAGGTGGAAGACCTGGGTGACGACGGTGACCCGCTCGGCGCCGAACACCCGGCGGGCCCGTACGCACGAGTCCCAGGTGTCGAACCCGGCGTAGTCGAGCACGATCACGTCCGCCGGCACGCCCTTGCGCAGCAGGTAGTCGCGCATGGCGGTGGGCTCGTCGTACTCCTTGCGGCTGTTGTCGCCCGACAGCAGCAGCGCCCGCACCTTGCCCGCCCGGTAGAGCTCGGCGGCCACGTCGAGCCTGCGGGCCAGCATCGGCGTGGGCTGCGTGCGCCACAGCCCGGCGCCGAGCACCAGCGCGGCCTGCGCGGGCGGCACCCGGCCCAGCCAGCCCCCTGTGCCGGCCACCACGCGGTGCGGCGAGCTGTCGAGCCAGGCCCAGGTCATGGGCGCCAGCGCGAGCACGCTGACCAGCACCAGCCCCTGGTAGGTACGGCGCAGCAGCCTGCGCGAGAGCCTAGGGAGTCGCAGCACACCCCATACCATCGCACAACGGTCAGACCGGAGCGGGCGCTTCCGCGTGAGCGGCGGCGGCCGGGGCCTCCAGCGGGCCTCTGGCGCGCAGCGAGGTGACCACCCGCAGCGCGGCGATCCACACCAGCGAGGCGCCGAGCACGTGCAGCAGCACCAGCGCGGCGGGTACGGCCAGGAAGTACTGGGTGTAGCCGATCACGCCCTGACCCAGCTCCACGACGAACAGCCCGAGCACGGCCCGCCGCGCGGCCCGGGGCGCGCCGGTCACGCGCAGCGCGAACAGCAGCGCGAACGTCAGGCCGACGACGACGTAGACGATGTCGGCGTGCAGCCGGGCCACGGTCTCGATGTCGAAGCCGAACCGGGAGGCGATGACGTCGCCCGAGTGCGGGCCCGTGCCGCTGACCACCACGCCCGCCACCAGCAGCACCGCCGTGGCGGCGAGCAGCGCGTGGCCGAGCCGCCGGACGTCGCGGTGGGCCACCCCGGCGGCCGGGCCGTCGCCCTCGCCGGCGCGGGCGTAGAGCATCCAGCAGGCGGCGATCAGCGCCATGGAGATCAGGAAGTGCATGCCGACCGTGAACGGGCTGAGCGCGCTGCGCACCACCAGCCCGCCCCACAGGGCCTGGGCCAGCACGCCCGCCGGCTGCAGCAGCGCCAGACGCACCAGCGCCCGCCTGCGCGGGACCAGGCGCAGCGCCGCGATGACGCACGCCGCGCCCACCGCCAGCACCAGGAACGTCAGCAGCCGGTTGCCGAACTCGATGAGCATCGTGAGCATCGACATCTCGGGATGGGCGACGGGCACGAAACTGTCGGGCGTGCACCTCGGCCAGGTCGGGCAGCCGAGCCCGGAACCGGTCACCCGCACGCCCGCGCCGGTCACCGCGATGCCCGCGTTGGCCACCACGGAGGCCAGCGCCCAGCCGCGCATCGAGCGCGCACTCGGCGCCCAGAACGAGCGCAGGGCGCGGGCCAGGACGTTGGGGCGGGTGGTGGATTCCTTCACGTCAACGATGGTACGGGCCAGGGGGGACGGTCCCGTCAGGGGCTTCTCCGGAACGTGACAATGTGACATGTTACTCCTGGCGACTTTCCCGACCCGGTTCCGGAGGGGTTTCGAACTGTGATCACAACTGTCGACTACCACACGGGCGGTGAGCCGTTCCGGATCGTCACCGGAGGCGTCCCCGGCATCCCCGGGGCGGACGTGCTCACCCGGCGGGAGAACGCGCCCGCCCACGCCGACCACGTCAGGCGGCTGCTGTGCCACGAGCCGCGCGGGCACGCCGACATGTACGGCTGCTTCCTGGTCCCGCCCGACGACGCCGGGGCGCATCTCGGCGCGCTGTTCTGGCACAAGGACGGCTTCTCCACCGCCTGCGGGCACGGCACGATCGCCCTCGGGGCGTACGCGGTGCAGGAGGGGCTGGTCGAGGCCGACCCCGACGGGGAGACCGACGTGGTGGTGGACGTGCCGTCGGGGCGGGTCAGGGCGCGGGTGCGGTGCTCGGGCGGGCGGGTGGCGGGGGTGACGTTCGTGAGCGTCCCGTCGTACGTGATCGCCCGGGACGTGGCCGTCGCTGGAACGAAGGTTGATATTTCGTATGGCGGGGCGATTTATGCGTCTATTTCGGCTGGGGAGTTGGGCCTGTCCGTCGAGCCCCGCCACCTGACCGACCTCGTCGGGCACGCCCGCCGCATCAAGGCCGCCCTGGCCGGCCACCCCGCCACCCGCCACCCACGCGACGACCGCCTGTCCGGCGTCTACGGCGTCATCTTCTACGACGACCTGCCGGACGACGCCGTGCGGGGCGGCGGGTCGGTGGGCGGCGGGTCGGTGGGCGGCGGGGTGGCGGGCGGCGGGGCGCCGGGTGCTGATGGGAGTGTCCGGCAGCGCAACGTCACCGTCTTCGCCGACGGCGAGGTGGACCGGTCGCCGTGCGGGTCGGGCACCGCCGCCAGGATGGCGCTGCTGCACGACGCGGGCCTGCGCGGCACCCTGGTGCACGAGAGCGTCGTCGGGTCCGTCTTCCGGGCGCGGGTGGCCGGGGTGACGGCCGAGGGGATCGTGCCGGAGATCGAAGGCATGGCCTACCGCACCGGCCGGCACGCCTTCGAGCTCGATCCCGACGACCCGATCGGAACGGGGTTCACGCTGCGATGAGCGCTCTTCCCTACATCGACGGGCCGGTGCTGGAGCGGCTGGTGCCGGTCGGCCGCGCGGTGGCCGTCCTCGAACAGGCCCTGCGCGACGGGCTCGACCCCGAGCTGACGCCCCGGCGGCCGACGGTGGACCTGCCGGCCGGGCAGCTGCTGCTCATGCCCGCCGCCGCCGGCCGCTACGCCGGGGTCAAGGCCGTCACCGTCACGCCCGCCAACCCCGGGCGCGGGCTGCCCCGCATCCAGGGGACGTACCTGCTGCTGGACGGCCCGACCCTGGCCCCGCTCGCCGCCCTGGACGGCATCGCGCTCACGTCCCTGCGCACGCCCGCCGTCTCCGCCCTGGCCGTCGCCCACCTGGCCGAGCCGGACGCGCGCCGCCTGGTGGTGTTCGGCAGCGGGCCGCAGGCGTACGGGCACGTCCTGGCCCTGCGCGAGGTGCGGCCCGTCGAGCACGTCACGGTCGTGGGCCGCGACCCCGCCCGCGCCGCCGCCCTGGCCGCCCGCTGCCGCGCCCTGGGCCTGACCGCCGAATCCCTGACCGCTGGAACCCCCGCCGGCGTGGTGCCCGACGCGGTGGCCGACGCGGTGGCCGACGCGATCCGGGCCGCCGACCTCGTCGCCTGCTGCACCACGGCCGCGCAGCCGCTGTTCCCCGGTAAGCTCGCCCGGGACGGCGTCACCGTGGTCGCGGTCGGGTCGCACGAGCCCGGCGTCCGCGAGCTCGACGGCGACCTGGTCGCCCGCGCCACCGTGGTCGTCGAGGCCAGATCGGCCGCCCTGGAGGAAGCCGGCGACGTGATCATCCCGATCCGCCACGGTACGATCACCTCTGGTCATCTCGCCGGGAACCTCGCCGAGCTGATCGCCGGGAGGGTGGTGGCCGGTCCCGGCCCGCGGGTGTTCAAGAGCACGGGCATGGCGTGGCAGGACCTGGTGGTCGCCGCGGCCGCGTACGAGGCGTGGAAGTAGGAGGGAAGGCGGATGGCTGCCGAGGACCGGCTCGACCTGCCGATGGTGGGGGAGCGGCAGAGCCTGCGCGAGCAGGTCGCGCACGCGCTGCGGGCCGCGCTGATCACCGGCGAGATGCGGCCAGGGGTGGTCTACTCCGCGCCCGTGCTTGCCGCGCAGTTCGGCGTCTCGGCCACGCCGGTCCGCGAGGCCATGCTCGACCTGGCCAAGGAGGGCCTGGTCGAGGCCGTGCGCAACAAGGGCTTTCGGGTGACCGAGCTGTCCGACCGCGACCTCGACGAGCTGACCCAGATCCGTGAGCTGATCGAGGTGCCCACCGTCTCGCGGCTGGCCGACAGCGCCCGCGCCGAGGAGTTCGAACGGCTGCGCCCGATCGCCGAGGAGATCGTCTCGGCCGCCGACCGGGCCGACCTGCTCGCCTACATCGACGCCGACCTGCGCTTCCACCTGGAGCTGCTGGCCCTGGCGGGCAACGTGCACCTGGTGGAGGTGGTGCGCGACCTGCGCAACCGGGCCCGGCTCTACGGTCTGTCGCAGCTGGCCGAGCGCGGCTCGCTGACCGACTCCGCCCGGGAGCACCTGGCCATGCTCGACGCGCTCAAGAGCGGCGACGGCAAGGCGGTCGGCCACCTGATGGGCGAGCACATCGGCCACGTCCGGGGCATCTGGGCCGAGCACTGACGTCTGCCGCGTTTCTTTACCGTCCGAATTAAGAGGGTTTGTCCGTTTTGAGGTAATGTGTTGGTGAAAGCTTTCACGAACTGATCTTCCTGAGAGCCTCATAAGCCCGGTCACGCGGACGCCCGCGTCCGCTGACCTTCACCGGGCTCGGCGACCCGCCCACCTCAAGCCGAGCCCTCCGCCGCGCGCCCGAGAGATCCCCATCCCCGCGGGCGCGCGGCGGCACCTCCTCGGTACTCCCTACCGCCCGGTGATCAGCGCCCGGTCATCCTGGTCGAGCCGAGGCTGGCGGCCACGACGCACACGATCGCCGCCCACTGCTGCACGTGCAGGACCTCGCCCAGCACCAGCACGCCCAACAGCGCCGCCACGGCCGGCTCCAGGCTCATCAGAATGCCGAACACGTGCTTGGGCATGCGCCGCAGCGCGTGGAGCTCCAGCGAGTACGGGATGACCGACGACAGCAGCCCCACGCCCAGCCCGATCAGCAGCAGCGACGGCTGCAGCAGGTCGGCGCCGCCGGTCGTGACGCCCACCGGCGCGATCACCAGGGTCGAGACGATCATCGCGAACGACAGCCCGGTGGTGCCGGGGAAACGCCGCCCGGCCGCCGCCGACAGCAGGATGTAGGCCGCCCAGCACGCGCCCGCCACCAGGGCGAACCCGATGCCGAGCCACCAGGCCGCCGACGCCTGCTGCCCCCACGGCGCCAGCAGCGCCACGCCGAGGCCGGCCAGGCCGATCCAGGCCAGGTCGAGCCTGCGCCGGGAGGCGGCCACGGCCACGCCCAGCGGGCCGAGGAACTCGATCGCCACCGCGACGCCCATCGGCAGCCGCGACAGGGCCTCGTAGTACGACAGGTTCATCAGCGCGAGCGTCAGGCCGAACCCGGCCCCGACCGCCCAGTCGCGCCACCCCAGCCCCCGCAGCTTCGGCCTGGCCACCGCGGCCATGATCAGGCCGCCTGCCGCGATGCGCAGGAACACCACGGCGCTCGGGGGCAGGACGGCGAACAGGTTCTTGGCGAACGCGGCGCCGAGCTGCACCGAGACGATGGACAGCAGGACCAGCGACGAGGGCGGGATCGAGTCCGCGGCCTGGCGCAGCAGGCGGCCAGGACGGGGCAGCGCCGGGCGGCGATCGAAGGGATCGTCGAGGGCGAAGTCGGTCACGGAACTCCTCGCGCGGAAGGTGGGGCGGTCGTCCAGAGCGTACTGACCTCGGACGACATTTCCGCACGCGGGGTGGCGCGCCCCCTCACTCCCAGCGGAACAGCCTCACTCCCAGCGGAACAGCTGCCTCACTCCCAGCGGAACAGCCGCGAGACCAGCGCCAGGGTCAGCACGGCCCAGCCGGCCAGGACGAGCACCGGCCCCAGCGGCAGCGCCGCCCCCTGGGCGAGCACCGCGCGCAGGCCGCCGGTCAGCGCCGAGATCGGCAGCAGCTCCAGGACCGGCCGCGCGCCCTCGGGGAACTTCGACAGCGGGAAGATCACCCCGCCCGCCCCCAGCAGCACCAGGTAGACCAGGTTGGCCGCGGCCAGCGTCGCCTCGGCCCGCAGCGTGCCCGCCATGAGCAGGCCGAGGCCGCTGAAGGCCGCCGTGCCCAGCACGACCAGCACCGCGGCGGCCAGGAACGACCCGTGGGGCCGCCAGCCCAGCGCCAGCCCCACGGCCACGATCACCGCCGCCTGGATGACCTCCACGGCCACCACCGCGGCCGTCTTGGCCAGCATGAGCCCGGCCCTGGACAGCGGGGTCGCGCCCAGCCGCTTGAGCACGCCGTAGCGGCGCTCGAAGCCCGTGCCGATGGCCTGCCCGGTGAAGGCCGTGGACATGACGGCCAGGGCCAGCACGCCCGGCGCCAGGAAGTCGACCCGCCGGCCGCCCCCGACGTCGACCAGCGGCGCCAGCGAGAAGCCGACCAGCAGCAGCACCGGGATGATCAGGGTGAGCAGGAGCTGCTCGCCGTTGCGGAGCATCGTGCGGACCTCCGAGCCGGCCTGCGCGAGCACCATGCGCGGGAACGGCGCGGCGCCCGGCGCGGGCGAGAGGTCGAGCACGGGGGTCATCGCAGCTCCCTGCCGGTCAGTTCGAGGAAGACGTCTTCGAGGGTGCGGCGCTCGATGCGCAGGTCGTCGGCCGTGACGCCCTCGGCCGCGCACCAGGCCGTGACGGTGGCCAGCAGTTCGGGACCCACCTGGCCCTCGATGATGTAGTGGCCGGCCGGCGACTCCTTGGCCGCGCTGCCCACCGGGAGCGCGTTGAGCAGCTCCTCCAGCGTGAGCCCCGGCCTGGCCCTGAACCTGAGCTGCCGCTCGGCCCCGGTCAGCGAGGCCGGGCTGCCCTCGGCCACCACGCGCCCCCTGTCGATGATCACGACGTGGTCGGCCAGCCGCTCGGCCTCCTCCATGTGGTGGGTGGTCAGCACCACCGACACCCCGGCGCCGCGCAGCTCGCCGACCAGGTCCCAGCAGGCGTGCCGGGCCTGCGGGTCGAGCCCGGCGGTCGGTTCGTCGAGGAACACCAGCTCCGGCCTGCCGATCACGGCCGCGGCCAGCGACAGCCGCTGCTGCTGCCCGCCCGACAGCCGCCGGTAGGGGGTGCGCGCGTGCTCGGCCAGCCCGAGCCGGGTCAGCAGCGCGCCGGGATCGTGGGGACGGGCGTAGAAGCGCGCGACCAGGCGCAGCCACTCGGCGCAGCGCATCGCCGGCGGCACCCCGCCCGCCTGGAGCATCACCCCGACGCGGGGCCGCAGCTCGGGCAGCGTGGGCGACATGCCGAGCACCCGGACCGTGCCGGAGTCGGCCTTGCGGAACCCCTCGCAGATCTCGACCGTGGACGTCTTGCCCGCGCCGTTGGGCCCGAGGACGGCGGTGACCGCGCCGCGGCCGGCCCGCAGGGTGAGGCCGTCGAGGGCGGTCCGGCCGCCGTAGCGTTTGACCAGGTCGACGATCTCGACGGCTGGGGAATCCATGGCCACGAGTTTAGGGACTGCGCCGGGCGGTCCTGCCCCCAGGTACGCGCCCGGCGAACGCCCGTCGGGCGGCCCTGTCCGGAAATGGACGGCCCTTGACCGGACCGTTCCCCGGAAAGGCGTGAGAACCGGGGGAAGGACGGCGATGAGCTCCACATGTCGCGACGCAGTGCATACGACCCAGGAGTTCCGTGCTGGGTGGACCTGGCCAGCACCGACGTCCCCGGCTCGGTCCGGTTCTACGGGGATCTGTTCGGCTGGCGGGCCGACATGGTCGACGACCCGGCGGCCGGCGGCTACGGGATGTTCGTCCACGAGGGCAGCAAGGTCGCCGGGATCGGCCCCGTCCGCGACGGCGGCTCCACCTCGCTCTGGAACACCTACGTCGCCACCGACGACGCCGCCGCGCTGGCCGGCCGGGTCAGGGACGCCGGCGGCACGGTCGTGGCGGAGCCCATGGCGGTCTTCGACGAGGGCACCATGGTCGTCCTGCGGGCCCCCGACGGCTCCTCCGCCGGCGCCTGGCAGGCGGCCGCCCATGCGGGGGCGGAGCTGGTCAACGAGCCCGGCGCGTTCTGCTGGAACGAGCTGTGCACCCGGGACGCGCCGGCCGCCGAGCGCTTCTACTCGGCGGTCTTCGGCTGGACGTCCCGCACGTCCGACCTGGGCGGCATGGCGTACACGGAGTGGGTGGCGGGGGAGGCGGCCGTCGCGGGGATGATCCCGATGCCCGACGAGGCCCCGGCGGAGCTGCCGTCGTTCTGGCTGACCTACTTCGCGGTAGCCGACCTCGACGCGGCCCTGCACGCCGCCGCCGACGCGGGCGCCGACGTGCTGACCGGCGTGACCGAGGCGCCGCCCGGCCGGTTCGCGCAGCTCATCGATCCGCAGGGCGCGGCGTTCGGGGTCATCCAGCTCAACGAAACATCATGAAATATCTGATAACCGGGAATTAGGAGGACCGAATTCCGGTTTGATCCCTCGGCCCTCGTGGGTCATCGGCCTGCGAGGGGAAGGGGTTCACGCATGTCCGTGGCAGAAGCCGCGTCCGCCGCCATTGGGAGCAAGGGCGAGACCAAGGGCGGGAGGCGGGGGCTGCTGCTGGTCATCCTGGGCGCGCTGTCGGCGATCGGCCCACTGTCCATCGACATGTACCTCCCCGCTCTGCCCGCCATCACCGAGGAGATGCTCAGCGCTCCCGCGCAGGTCCAGCTCACCCTCACCGCCTGCCTGATCGGCGTCTCCGTCGGCCAGGTCGTCGCCGGCCCGGTCAGCGACGTGCGCGGGCGGCGGGTCCCGCTGATCGTGGGCGTGTCGGGGTTCATGGTGGCCTCGCTGCTGTGCGCGTTCGCGCCGTCGGTGCCCGTGCTGATCGTCCTGCGGCTGCTGCAGGGCGTCCTGGGCGGGGCGGCGCTGGTCATCGTGCGCGCGGTCGTCCGCGACCTGTACGACGGCGCCGCCATCGCCCGCATCTTCGCCACGCTCATGCTGGTCAGCGGCCTGGCGCCGATCCTCGCCCCCATCGCCGGGGCCCAGCTGCTCGCCTTCACCTCCTGGCGCGGCGTGTTCGTGGCGCTCAGCCTCGCCGGGCTCGTGCTGCTGCTGGCCGTGCTGCCGGGGGTGCGCGAGACGCTGCCCGCCGAGCGGCGCGAGAGCGGCGGGCTGGCGCACACCGTGCGCATCTTCTGGCAGCTCCTGCGCGACCGCGCGTTCATGGGCTGCGCGCTCACCGCCGGGCTGGCCTTCGCGGCGATGTTCGGCTACATCTCCGGCTCGCCGTTCGTGCTCCAGCAGGTGTACGGCGCCACCCCGCAGCAGTACTCGCTCATCTTCGGGCTCAACGCGCTCGGCCTGACCGCGATGGCCCAGCTCGGCGGCCGCCTGTCGGGCCGTGTGGAGCCCGCCCGCCTGGTGGTCGTCGGGCTGGTCACCGGCCTGGTGGGCGCCGCGCTGCTGCTGACCGCCGCGCTCGCCGGGCTCGGCCTGACCGGCATCGTGGCGGGCCTGTTCGTGATCATGCTGGGTCAGGGACTCGTCCTGCCCGGCACCGGCGCGCTCGCGCTGGCGGGGCAGCCCGCCCAGATCGCCGGCAGCGCCTCGGCGCTGCTCGGCGTGCTGCAGTTCGCGCTGGGCGCGCTGGCCGCCCCGCTGGTCGGCCTGGCGGGCGAGGGCACGGCCGTGCCGATGGCCTGCGTGATGCTCGGTCTCATCGTCTGCTCCACGCTCGCGTTCGCGATCCTGGGACGCCGAAAGGTTAGGTAAGCCTTACCTGCGTGAGCAATTCCATTGGTGGCCTGCTCCGATTCGTTTGTGCAGCGGGAAGGAATTACGGCACACTGATGTTGTGAAAAACATGCCCACGATCGAGCCCGGTAGCGAGCGCAGCACCCGCGCGCGTGTCGCCAGGCTGATCCTTGAGCATGGTCCCGTGACGGCCGCCTCGCTCGGCGAGCGGCTGGGGCTGACGCCCGCCGCGGTGCGCAGGCACCTCGACGCGTTGCTGGCCGAGGGAATGATAGAGCCTCGCACGGTCAGGCCGCGCGGTCAGCGCGGGCGCGGACGGCCCGCCAAGCTGTTCGCCATCACCGACGCGGGGCGCAGTGCTTTCGAGCACGCCTATGACGACCTCGCCGGGAGCGCACTCCGCTTCCTGGCCGAGCGCATGGGGCGAGAAGCCGTGACCGACTTCGCCCGCTCGCAGGTGTCGAGCCTGCTGACGCGGCTGGAGCCGGTCATGCGGACGGTGCCGGCGGACCAGCGCGTACAGGTGCTGGCGCAGGCGCTGTCGGCAGAGGGATACGCCGCCTCGGCCAGCAAGGCCAAGTCGGGCGGCGACCAGCTCTGCCAGCACCACTGCCCGGTGGCTCACGCGGCCGCGGAGTTCCCGCAGCTCTGCGAGGCCGAGACGGAGGCGTTCGCGCAACTGCTCGGCACCCCGGTGCAGCGCCTGGCCACGATCGCGCACGGCGACGGGGTCTGCACGACCCACGTGAGCCCCAAGTCGCTGGCTGAATCCGCACACAGAGACAAGAGCAAGGAGACCGGAAGGTGACTGTCACCGACCGCCCGGAGCTGGAAGGCCTCGGGAATTACAAGTTCGGCTGGGCCGACCCGGATGCCGCGGGCGCGGCGGCCAAGCGTGGCCTGTCCGAGGAGGTCGTCCGCAACATCTCCGCGCTCAAGAACGAGCCGGAGTGGATGCTCGACCTTCGCCTGAAGGGCCTCCGCCTGTTCGCCAAGAAGCCGCTGCCCACCTGGGGCTCCGACCTCACCGGCATCGACTTCGACAACATCAAGTACTTCGTGCGCTCGACCGAGAAGCAGGCCGCTTCCTGGGACGAGCTGCCCGCCGACATCAAGAACACCTACGACAAGCTCGGCATCCCCGAGGCGGAGAAGCAGCGCCTCATCGCCGGCGTCGCGGCCCAGTACGAGTCGGAGGTCGTCTACCACAAGATCCGTGAGGACCTTGAGGAGAAGGGCGTCATCTTCGTCGACACCGACACGGGCCTGAAGGAGCACGAGGAGCTCTTCAAGGAGTACTTCGGCTCGGTGATCCCGGTCGGCGACAACAAGTTCGCCGCGCTCAACACCGCCGTGTGGTCCGGTGGCTCGTTCATCTACGTGCCGCCGAACGTCGAGGTCGAGATCCCGCTGCAGGCCTACTTCCGGATCAACACCGAGAACATGGGCCAGTTCGAGCGCACCCTGATCGTGGTCGACGAGAACTCCTACGTCCACTACGTCGAGGGCTGCACCGCGCCGATCTACTCCTCCGACTCGCTGCACAGCGCGGTCGTCGAGATCATCGTGAAGAAGAACGCCCGCTGCCGTTACACGACCATCCAGAACTGGTCGAACAACGTCTACAACCTGGTCACCAAGCGCGCCGTCGCCTACGAGGGCGCGACCATGGAGTGGATCGACGGCAACATCGGCTCCAAGGTCACGATGAAGTACCCGGCCGTCTACCTGATGGGCGAGCACGCCAAGGGCGAGACGCTGAGCGTCGCCTTCGCCGGCGAGGGCCAGCACCAGGACGCCGGCTCCAAGATGGTGCACCTGGCGCCCAACACCAGCTCCAGCGTCATCTCCAAGTCGGTGGCGCGCGGCGGCGGCCGCACCTCCTACCGCGGTCTCGTGCAGATCGAGGAGGGCGCCCACGGCAGCGCCAGCACCGTCAAGTGCGACGCGCTCCTGGTCGACCAGATCAGCCGCTCCGACACCTACCCGTACGTCGACGTGCGCGAGGACGACGTCTCGATGGGCCACGAGGCCACGGTCTCCAAGGTCAGCGAGGACCAGCTCTTCTACCTCATGAGCCGCGGGCTCGGCGAGGACGAGGCCATGGCGATGATCGTGCGCGGCTTCGTCGAGCCGATCGCCCGCGAGCTGCCCATGGAATACGCGCTCGAGCTCAACCGGCTGATCGAGCTGCAGATGGAAGGAGCCGTCGGCTGATGGGCCTGAACGAGAAGCCCCTGTCGACCCTGCACGAGAAGGCGTCCTACGACCTGGACGACTTCGAGGTCCCGACCGGGCGCGAGGAGTCGTGGCGCTTCACGCCGCTGTCCCGCCTGAAGGGCCTGCACAACGGCAAGGCCGACCCCGTGGGCCACGTGCGCCTCGACGTCGAGGCCGCGCCCGAGGTCGTCGTCGAGACGGTCGGGCGCGACGACGCCCGCGTCGGCAAGGCGTTCACGCCCACCGACCGGGTCAGCGCGCAGGCGTGGAACAGCTTCGAGAAGGCGACCGTGATCACGGTGCCGCGCGAGGCCGTCACGTCGAAGCCGACCGTGCTCACCCTGACCGGTGAGGGCGACGGCGCCGCCTACGGCCACATCGTGGTCAAGGTGGAGCCGATGGCCGAGGCCGTGGTCGTGCTCGACCACAAGGGCAGCGCCGTCTACGCCGACAACATCGAGTTCGTCGTCGGCGACGGCGCCAACCTCAAGGTCGTCAGCCTCCAGGACTGGGACGACGACGCCGTGCACGTCTCCCACCACCACGCCCAGCTCGCCAAGGACGCGACCTTCCGCAGCTTCGTGGTGACCCTCGGCGGCGACCTGGTCCGGCTCTCGCCCAGCGTGGCCTACACCGCGCCGGGCGGCGACGCCGACATGTCCGGCGTCTACTTCGTCGACGCCGGCCAGCACCTGGAGCACCGCCTCCTGGTCGACCACTCCCAGCCCAACTGCAAGAGCAACGTCGACTACCGCGGCGCGCTGCAGGGGCAGGACGCGCACGCCGTCTGGATCGGCGACGTGATCATCAGGGTCGAGGCCGAGGGCACCGACACCTACGAGCTCAACCGCAACCTCATCCTCACCGACGGCGCCCGCGCCGACTCGGTCCCCAACCTGGAGATCCTCACCGGCGAGGTCGCCGGAGCCGGGCACGCCTCGGCCTCGGGCCGCCTCGACGACGAGCACATCTTCTACCTCCAGGCCCGCGGCATCCCCTACGACGAGGCCCGCCGCCTGGTCATCAGGGGCTTCCTCGGCCAGCTCATCGAGAAGATCCAGATCGAGGAGATCCGCGACCGCGTGCTGGCCGCGGTGGAGGCGGAGCTCGCGCGATGAGTTTCGAGAAGGTCTGCCAGGTCGCCGACATCCCCGACGGCGGCGTCATCGGCGTCGAGGTCGGGGAGACCCCGGTGGCGCTGGTGCGCAAGGGCGCCGACGTCTTCGCCCTGCACGACGTCTGCTCGCACGCCGAGGTGAAGCTCAGCGAGGGCGAGGTCTACGACGGCACGCTGGAGTGCTGGCTGCACGGCTCGTGCTTCGACGTGCGCTCCGGCAAGCCCACCGGCCCGCCCGCCACCAAGCCCGTGAACGTCTACACAGTCAAGATCGACGGCGACGACGTCCTCGTCTCGCTCTCGAAGGAGTCATAAACGTGTCCACCCTAGAGATCCGTGACCTCAAGGTCGCCGTCGAGGACAAGGAAATCCTGCGCGGCGTCAACCTGACGGTGAAGTCCGGCGAGACGCACGCCATCATGGGCCCCAACGGCTCGGGCAAGTCCACCCTCGCCTACGCGATCGCCGGTCACCCCAAGTACACGATCACCGGCGGCCAGGTGCTGCTCGACGGCGTCGACCTGCTGGAGCTGTCGGTCGACGAGCGCGCCCGCGCCGGCCTGTTCCTCGCCATGCAGTACCCGGTCGAGGTCCCCGGCGTGTCGGTGTCGAACTTCCTGCGCTCGGCCGTCACCTCGGTCCGCGGCGAGGCGCCCAAGCTGCGCGAGTTCGCCAAGGACCTCAAGGCCGGCATGGACGCGCTGTCCATCGACGCCGCCTTCGCCCAGCGCAACCTCAACGAGGGCTTCTCCGGCGGCGAGAAGAAGCGCCACGAGATCCTCCAGCTGGAGCTGCTCAAGCCGAAGATCGCCGTGCTCGACGAGACCGACTCCGGCCTCGACGTCGACGCGCTGCGGGTGGTCTCCGAGGGCATCAACCGCTTCCGCTCCACGGGTGAGACCGGCGTGCTGCTGATCACCCACTACACCCGCATCCTGCGCTACGTGAAGCCCGACTTCGTGCACGTCTTCGCCGGCGGCCGGATCGTCGAGGAGGGCGGGCCGGAGCTGGCCGACAAGCTCGAGGCCGAGGGCTACGAGCAGTACACGAAGGCATCTGCATGACTTCCACCAGCTTGGACGTGGAGAAGATCAGGAAGGATTTCCCGGTCTTCTCCCGCGAGCTGCCCGACGGGCGCCCGCTCGTCTACCTCGACTCGGGCAACTCCTCGCAGAAGCCCAACCAGGTCATCGACACCATGCGCGACCACCTGGCGCTGCACTACAGCAACGTCGGGCGGGCCATGCACGTGCTCGGCGCGGAGTCGACCGAGGCGTACGAGAGCGCGCGCGACAAGGTGGCGGCGTTCGTCGGGGCGGGCTCGCGCGACGAGGTGATCTTCACCAAGAACGCCTCCGAGGCCCTCAACCTCGTGGCCTACTCCTTCGGCAACCCCGCGGGCACCGACCCGCGCTTCACCCTCGGCCCCGGCGACGAGATCGTCATCTCCGAGATGGAGCACCACTCCAACATCGTGCCGTGGCAGATGCTCGCGCAGCGCACCGGCGCCACGCTGAAGTGGTTCGGCGTCACCGACGACGGGCGGCTCGACTTCGACCCGGCCGTCGTCACCGAGCGTACGAAGATCGTCTCGATCGCCCACCAGTCGAACGTGCTCGGCACGGTCAACCCGGTCACCGCGGTGGCCGCGCGGGCGCACGAAGTCGGCGCGCTGATCATGCTCGACGCCTCGCAGTCCGTGCCGCACCACCCGGTGGACATGGCCGCGCTGGGCGCCGACTTCGTGGCCTTCACCGGTCACAAGATGGTCGGCCCTTCGGGCATCGGCGTGCTGTGGGGCCGTACCGAGCTGCTGGAGGCCATGCCGCCGTTCCTGGGCGGCGGCGAGATGATCGAGGCGGTCTGGATGGACCGCTCGACGTACGCGCCGATCCCGCACAAGTTCGAGGCCGGCACGCCGCCCATCGTCGAGGCCATCGGCCTGGGCGCGGCGGTCGACTACCTCACCGCGGTCGGCATGGACGCCATCGAGGCGCACGAGCGCTCGCTGACGGCCTACGCCCTCGACGCCCTGCGCGAGGTGCCGTCGCTGCGGCTGATCGGGCCCGACTCCCTCGACCAGCGTGGCAGCACGCTGTCGTTCACGCTGGAAGGCATACACCCCCACGATGTGGGGCAGATCCTGGACGACCAGTTCGGGGTCGCCGTCCGCGTCGGGCACCACTGCGCGCGCCCGCTGCACCTGCGGTTCGGAATACCGGCGACCACGCGGGCGTCGTTCTACCTGTACAACACCACGGGCGAGATCGACGCCCTGGTGCGCGGCCTCCATCACGTTCAGAAGGTGTTCGCATAGCCATGATCGGCGAGTCGATGTACCAGGAGCTGATCCTGGAACACTACAAGCACCCGCAGGGGCGGGGGCTGCGCGAGCCGTACGACGCCGAGGTTCACCACGTGAACCCGACGTGCGGCGACGAGATCACGCTGCGGGTCAGGGTGGGCGACGCCGGTAAGATCGAGGACGTCTCCTACGACGGCCAGGGCTGCTCGATCAGCCAGGCGGCCGCCTCCGTGCTGCACGAGCTGGCCACCGGCTCGACGGTCGAGGAGTCGCTGTCGGTGGTCGACGAGTTCACCCGGCTCATGCAGGGCCGGGGGCAGGTCGAGGCCGACGAGGAGGTGCTCGGGGACGCGGTGGCGTTCGCGGGCGTGGCCAAGTTCCCGGCACGCGTCAAGTGCGCGCTGCTGTCGTGGATGGCCTACAAGGACGCTGTGGTGAGGAGTGCCCAATGAGCAAGCCCGTGGAGACTCCGACCGGCTTCGACGGTGACACCACCGTCGAGGAGGTCATGGAGGCGCTCAAAGACGTCGTCGACCCCGAGCTCGGCATCAACGTCGTCGACCTGGGGCTGATCTACGGACTCAACCTCGACCCGTCCGACGCCGGTCAGCCCGTGGCCACCATCGACATGACGCTGACCAGCGCGGCCTGCCCGCTGACCGACGTCATCGAGGACCAGGCCCACTCCGCCCTGGAGGGCATGGTCTCCGACGTGAAGATCAACTGGGTCTGGCTGCCGCCGTGGGGCCCGGACAAAATCACCGACGAAGGGCGTGAGCAGCTCCGTATGCTAGGCTTCAACGTCTGATCTTTCTAGCTGTAACGGCTGGCGTTGGGCGTCAGCCGTTTCAGTGTGCCAAGGAAGGGTTTCGGAAGGTCCGTACCCGTCCAGGGAATATCCGATAACATCCCCGGCGTTGGCACCAGGTATACACCAGACGCCTCATCTCGCGTCATCGCGCCGCCTGCGGCCGGTGCCCCGGTGTATCCCCCCTGGGAAGTCCCGCCTCGACGGCGGGCGTAACGCAACGTGTACGGCATTAGGCCGTATGTCCCGGCTCGTCCTTTCGCAGAAGTGACGCGCCACTTCGACTGAAAGGCACGAATTTCGTGACCATGCTTGACGCTGTCATGCCCGCGTTCGACGAGACCGCCCCCGAGACGGGCCCGTCGGAGTTCGAACTGCTCGGCCTTCCCAAGCCGCTCATCACCGGCCTGGCCAAGCAGGGCATCGACAGCCCGTTCCCCATCCAGACTGCGACGATCCCGGATGTGCTCGCCGGCCATGACGTCCTGGGCCGTGGCCAGACCGGCTCGGGCAAGACCCTGGCCTTCGGTTTGCCGACCATGGCTCGCATCGCGGGGGTGCGGCCCGCCGCCGGCCACCCGCGCGCGATGATCCTTGTGCCCACCCGTGAGCTGGCCCTTCAGGTGCACGACGCGCTCGAACCGCTCGGCCGCGGCCTCGGGCTGCGGATGAAGGTCGTCGTGGGCGGCATGTCCATGGGCAAGCAGATCGAGGCACTGCGCCGCGGCGTCGACATCGTGATCGCCACCCCGGGCCGCCTGGGCGACCTGATCCGGCAGGGCGAGTGCTCGCTGGCGCAGGTCGAGGTCTCCGTCCTCGACGAGGCCGACCACATGTGCGACCTCGGCTTCTTCCCCGTCGTCACCGAGCTGCTGGCCCAGACCCCGACCGACGGGCAGCGCCTGCTGTTCTCGGCCACCCTCGACGGCGACGTCGACAAGCTGGTGCGCCGCTTCCTCAAGGACCCGATCACCCACTCCGTGGCCCCGGCGACCTCGCCGGTCGACACCATGGAGCACCACGTGATGCAGGTCACGCGCGACGACAAGTTCGACGTCACGGCCGAGATCGCCAACCGCGAGGGCCGTACGATCATCTTCGTCCGCACCCAGCACGGCGTCGACCGGCTGTGCAAGCAGCTGGCCCGGGTCGGCATCAAGGCCGGCGGCCTGCACGGCGGCAAGCGCCAGAACCAGCGCACCCGCATCCTGGCCGAGTTCCGCGAGGGCTCGATCAACGTGCTGGTCTGCACCGACGTCGCGGCCCGCGGCATCCACGTCGACAACATCAGCCTGGTGCTGCACGTCGACCCGCCGCAGGACCACAAGAGCTACCTGCACCGCGGCGGCCGTACCGCCCGCGCGGGCGAGAAGGGCACCGTCGTCACCCTGGTGCTGCCCAACGAGCGCCGCTCGACCGACGCCCTGACCAGGCGCGCCGGCATCCACCCGTTCCGGCTCAAGGCCACCCCGGGGCACCCCCGGCTGGCCGAGGTGGCCGGGGCCAGGACGCCGAGCGGCGAGGCCATCCCCGTGTGGGAGCCCGACGTCCGCAAGCCGCTGCGCCCGCGCCGTGAGGGCGGTCACGGCGGCGCCGAGCGCCGGGGCGGGCGTCGTCCGCGCCGCGAGTTCGACGGCGAGCGCCGTCCGCGCCGGCACGAGGACGGCACCTTCGCCGGCGGCGACGACCGTCGTCCGCGCCGTCACGAGGAGTCCGGTGAGGACCGTCGTCCGCGCCGGCACGCCGAGGGCGAGCGGCCGTTCGGCGGCGGGCAGCGTCCGGCCGAGCCGCGCACGTTCGGCGACGACCGCAGGGGTGGCGACCGGCCGCGCGGCGGTTTCCGCTCCGACGACCGTCCCGCCCGTCAGGACGACCGCGGTGGTTTCCGTTCCGCGGACCGTGGCGGTTTCCGTTCCGACGACCGTCCCGCCCGTCAGGACGACCGTGGCGGTTTCCGTTCCGACGACCGCCCGGCGTTCCGCCAGGACGACCGCGGCTACCGGTCCGAGGCGCCGCGTGGCGGCGGGTTCCGTGACGGCCAGCGTGGCGGCGGCGGTTTCCGCGCCGACGACCGCGGCCGCTTCGGCGCCGACCGTGGCCGCCCGTTCTCGGGCGACCGTGACCGGCCCGCCCGCTCCGACGAGCGCGCCCCCCGCGACGGCTTCCGCCCCGGCGGCGGCTTCCGTTCCGAGGAGCGCGGCAACGGCGGGTTCCGCCGCAACAACGGCGGCCGCCGCTTCGAGCGCTGACGCCGGCTGAACGAACGACAGCCCGTCGCACCTCCCGCGGGGGAGGGCGGCGGGCTTCGTCGTTCCCGGGCGTGTTACGAGGTCAGGACGTCGAGAGCGCGGTCGACGTCGTCGGTGGTGTTGTAGACGTGGAAGCCCGCGCGGACCCGGCCGGCGCGCACCGCGGCGCGGATGCCGGCCGCGGCCAGCCGCTCGCCCGGCGCCTCCACCGACACGATCGCCGAGTCGGACGGTTCCAGCCCCAGCCCGGCCCTGAACCGGTTGGCCAGCCCGACGTTGTGCTCGTGGACGCGCTGGGCGCCGATCTCGTTGAGCAGTTCGAGCGCGGGCGCCGCGCCGACGTAGCAGAACCAGGCCGGCGACAGGTCGAAGGCGCGGGCGTCGGAGGCCAGCCGCAGCGGCGGCCCGTAGTAGGAGCCGCCCGGATCGTCGCCGGCGTACCAGTTGGCCGCCAGCGGGCGCATCAGGGAGCGCACCCGGGGCGACAGGTACCCGAACGCGGCCCCGCGCGGCGCCATGAGCCACTTGTACGCCGCGCACGCCAGCACGTCGATCCCGTCGGCCACCGACACCGGCAGCCACCCGCACGCCTGGGAGCCGTCGGCGATGACCAGCGCGTCGTGGGCGCGGGCGGCGGCGACGACGTCGTGCAGCGGCGTCACGTAGCCGGTGGCCGACTGCACGAGGCTGAAGGCGACGGCGTCGGTCCGGCTCGTGACGGCGTCGGCCAGGCGCTCGGCGGGCACGGTCTCGACCTCGGCCGCCACCGCCCACGGGAACAGGTTGCTGGTGAACTCGATCTCCGGCACCAGCACCCGCGCCCCCGGCGGCAGCGCGGTCGCCACCGTGGACATGATCTGCGACACCGTCGAGCCGACCGTCACGTCGGCCGGCTCGGCGCCGACCAGGTGGGCGAAGGCCCTGCGGGACCGGCCGACCGAGGCGTCCCAGGGCGCCCAGTCGCCGCTGCCGTGCCGCCACTCGGTGAGCACGGCCTGCAGCTCCTCGAAGGCCGGGCGGGGCGGAAGGCCGTACGAAGGGGTGTTGAGCCAGCCGGGATCGGCGTCCCAGAGCTTGCCCACGGTCGCGATGTCCATGACCACCAGCCTAGAACGGCCCTCCGGAGACCAAGCGGCGGCCGGACGACGGGCAGGAAGCGGCCGTCTCGCGTGGCGGACTCCGGGCGGCGTCACCGTCGCGCGCAGACTAGGCTTGTCAGGCACGCCAACCGACCGACGAGAGAGACCATGAAGACCTTCGAAGAGCTGTTCGCCGAGCTGTCAGACAAGGCGCGTACCAGGCCCGCGGGCTCGGGCACCGTGGCCGCGCTCGACGCCGGCGTGCATGCCATCGGCAAGAAGGTCGTCGAGGAGGCCGCCGAGAGCTGGATGGCCGCCGAGCACGAGTCGAACGACAGGGCGGCGGAGGAGATCTCCCAGCTCCTCTACCACGTGCAGGTGCTCATGATCGCCAAGGGCATCGGGCTCGACGAGGTGTACAAGCATCTCTAGGGCGCCCCGCGCCCGCTTCCGGAGTCCCGTCGACCATGAGTGAGGAAGAAGACCCGAACATGCTGCGTCTGGCCGTACCGAACAAGGGCGCGCTCAGCGAAGCCGCCCAGAACATGCTCAAGGAGGCCGGCTACCGGTCCCGCAGGGACAGCAAGGAGCTCGTCGTCGTCGACGAGGACAACGGCTGCGAGCTGTTCTTCCTGCGTCCCCGCGACATCGCCGTCTACGTCGGGGAGGGCACCCTCGACCTCGGCATCACCGGCCGCGACATGCTGATCGACTCCGGCGCGCCGGTCGAGGAGATCATGCCGCTCGGCTTCGGCGGCTCCACCTTCCGCCTGGCCGCCAAGGCGGGCACGATGTCGTCGGTCAAAGACCTCGACGGGCAGCGCATCGCCACCTCCTACGCGGGGCTGCTCGACAAGTACCTGTCCGACCAGGGCGTCGACGCCCGCGTGATCAAGCTCGACGGCGCCGTCGAGACCGCGATCCGGCTCGGCGTGGCCGACGCGGTCGCCGACGTCGTGGAGACCGGCACCACGCTGCGCAACGTCGGCCTGGAGGTGTTCGGCGAGCCGATCATGCGCTCGGAGGGCGTGCTGATCAAGCGGCAGAGCGCGCCGGAGACGCCGGGCATGGGCCAGCTCGTCCGCCGCCTGCAGGGCGTCGTGCACGCCCGCGACTTCGTCATGATGGACTACGACATCCGCGCCGAGCGCATCGAGGAGGCCATCGCCCTCACGCCCGGCATGGAGGGGCCCACGGTCTCGCCGCTCCACCGCGAGGGCTGGGTCGCCGTCCGGGCCATGGTCCGGCGCAAGGGCCACCAGCAGGTGATGGACCAGCTCTGGGACATCGGCGCGCGGGCCATCCTGGTCACCGACATCTACGCCTGCCGCCTCTGACAAATGTCACCGTCAACCCCGGAAGGATCACACTAACGGGGGAAAAGCCGCGCCCGTAGCGTTTGCTGACATGAACGCCATCGTGTTCGACCAGGTCAGCAAGCGCTACGGGGACGTGCTTGCCGTCGACGACCTCTCGCTCGCCATCGAGCCTGGCAAGACCGTGGCCCTGCTCGGCCCCAACGGCGCGGGCAAGTCCACCTCGATCAACATGCTGCTCGGCCTGCTCCGCCCCACCAGCGGCACGATCACCATCCACGGCCGCACGCCCGACCACGCGGTGCGCTCCGGCGAGCTGGGCGCGATGCTGCAGAACGGCGCCCTCATCCCCGAGCTGTCGGTCAAGGAGCTCATCGAGGTCGTCCGCCGGCTCTATCCCGACCCGCTGCCGCTGGCCGAGATCCTCAAGCTGGCCGACCTGTCGGACCTGGTCAAGAGGCGCGCGAACAAGCTGTCCGGCGGCCAGACGCAGCGCGTCAGGTTCGCCCTGGCCATCGCCGGCGCGCCGAAGATCCTGCTGCTCGACGAGCCGACCGCGGCCATGGACGTGGAGTCCAGGCTGCGGTTCTGGGCCAGCATGCACGACTACGCCGCCGGCGGCAGGACCGTGCTGTTCGCCACCCACTACCTGGAGGAGGCCGACGAGCACTCCGACCGGGTGATCGTCATCGCCCGCGGCCGGCTGGCCGCCGACGGCACCGCCGCCGAGATCAAGGCGGGCGTGGGCGGCCAGGTCGTCCGCTTCACGCTGGGCGACCAGCCCGCGGCCGGGCTCGACCGGCTGCCCGGCGTCACCGCCGTCGAGGTCGCCGCCGGCACCGCCACGCTGCACACCTCCGACCCCGACGCGACCGTGGCCGCCCTGTTCCGGGGCACCGAGCTCGACGTCAGGGGCCTCCAGCTCACCGGCGCCGACCTCGAAGACGCCTTCCTCGCGCTCACCAGGGAGTCCTGATGCTGTTCTACGCCAAGACCGAGGCGATGCGCATGCTGCGCAACCGGCGCTACATCATCTTCGTGGTCATCTTCCCGGTCGTGCTGTACCTGATCAACGCCAACATCTACGGCAAGCAGACCGACGGCGCCGGGGTGAGTTACAGCGTCGTGCTGATGGTCTCCATGGCCGCCTACGGGGCGCTGGCCTCGTCGATGATGAGCTCGGCGGTGCCGTGGGCGACCGAACGGCAGTCCGGCTGGCTGCGCCAGCTCCAGATCACCCCGCTGCCCAACTGGATGATCATCGCCACCAAGCTCGGCACCGCCATGCTGCTCGTGCTGCCCTCGCTGCTGCTGGTGGCCGTCGTCGGGATCGTCCAGCAGGGCGTGTCGATGCCGGTCGGCCGGTGGGTGCCGCTGCTGCTGGCCATGTGGCTGGGGACGATCCCGTTCATCGCGCTGGGCCTGGCGATCGGGTCGCTGCTGACGGCCGACGCCGCGCAGCCGGCCGCGATGATCTGCATGTTCGTCCTGGCCATCGCGGGCGGCCTGTGGTTCCCGCCCGAGGTGTTCGGCGACACCATGCGGACCGTGGCCGACATCATGCCCTCCTACCACTACGCGAGCCTCGGCTGGAGCATCGTCGCCGGGCACGGCGTCGCGCTGACCGACGTGCTGGTGGTCGGCGGATGGGCGGTCGTCCTGGGCGGGGCTGCCGCCTACCTCTACCGCCGGGCTACTGTTCGGGCATGAGTTTCGCCGACAAGCTGCACTTCGGTGACGAGCGGCCGTCGCCCAGGCGGCGGTTGCTCGGGATGTCCGTCGGCATGGTCTACCTCGTCTTCCCGATCGCCGAGATCGTCGCGGGCGGCGTCACGGGCGCCCGGGCGATCTGGGGGGCCGTGGCGCTGGTCGCGTTCATCGGCTGCTTCGCCGGCACGGTGATCAGCGCCAAGAGCTTCCACGAGCGCTCGCGCGCCACCTTCCCCCTGCTCGGCGTGACCGCGGTGATCGCGGTGGTCAGCGCGTTCGCCTTCGGCGGCGCCTGGCTCACGCTGCCGGTCTACACGGTCGTGCTCTACGGGTTCACCCTCCCGCCCGCCTGGGCGCTGGGCGGGGTGGGCGTGAACCTGGCGGTGGTGGTGGCGGCCGGGGTGCTGACCGGCGACGAGTTCGCCGGCGTCGTCGTCCTGGGGCTGCAGGTCGTCACGCTGGGCGTGCTGTTCATCAGCATCCGCAACAGCCGGGTGCTGACGCTGAGGCTGCACGAGGCGCAGGGCGAGGTGGCCAGGCTGGCGGCCACGGAGGAGCGCCTGCGCATCGCCCGCGACCTGCACGACCTGCTCGGCCACAGCCTGTCGCTGATCGTGCTCAAGAGCGAGCTGGCCGGGCGGCTGGCCGAGGAGTCGCCGCAGGTGCGGCAGGAGATCGCCGACATCGAGTCCGTGGCCAGGCAGGCGCTGGTGGAGGTGCGCGAGGCGGTCACCGGCTACCGGCAGCGCAGCCTGTCGGAGGAGATCGACGGCGCCCGGACGGTGCTGCGGGCGGCGGGCGTGCGGGCCGAGGTGCGGGTGTCCGGCACGCCGCTGCCCGACCTGCTCGACGGGCTGTTCGGCTGGGCGGTGCGCGAGGGCGTCACCAACGTCGTACGGCACGCGCGGGCCGCCCGTTGCGAGATCCAGGTGACGTACGACGGCGAACACGCCACCCTTGAGATCATGGACGACGGACGCGGCGGCGAGCCGCAGGGCACCGGCAGCGGGCTCAGCGGCCTGCGCGAACGGGTGACGGGCGCGGGCGGCACCATGGAGGCGGGCGGCGCGCCCAAGGGCGGATTCCGGCTGCGGGTGCTCGTGCCGGTCAGGGTGGGGACGGCCGCGTGATCCGGGTGATGCTGGCCGAGGACCAGGGCATGATCCGCGGCGCGCTGGCCTCGCTGCTCGGCCTGGAGCCCGACATCGAGGTGGTCGGCGAGGCGGCCGACGGGGACGAGGCCGTCGCCGTCGCGGTCGCCGCGACCCCCGACATCGCGCTGCTGGACATCGAGATGCCCGGCAAGGACGGCCTGACCGCCGCCGCCGAGATCGCCGCCCGGGTGCCGGGCTGCCGGGTGATGATCCTGACCACGTTCGGGCGGCCCGGCTACCTGCGCACCGCGATGGAGGCCGGGGCGGTGGCGTTCCTGGTCAAGGACAGCCCGGCCAAGGATCTCGCGGCGGCCATCCGCCGGGTGCAGGCGGGGGAGCGGGTCATCGACCCGGGGCTGGCCGCGGCGGCGCTGAGCGCGGGGCCGAACCCGCTGTCGGCGCGCGAGCGCGACGTGCTGGCCGCCGCCGCCGACGGCTCCACCATCGGGGACATCGCCGTCCGCCTGCACCTGTCGGAGGGCACGGTGCGCAACTACCTGTCCTCGGCCATCCAGAAGACGCACGCGCGCAACCGCATCGAGGCGGTGCGGCGGGCCAAGGCGCAGGGCTGGGTCTAGGCCGTGTTTCGAAAGATCGCGTGTGAGGCGTGTCGGTGATCGTTGAACGAAGAGGTCTCCGGTAGTTGGTTCAACGACCAAGAAGAACGAA
>NZ_JBEOZT010000036.1:0-86510 GCF_040298265.1 Nonomuraea sp. NPDC001636 | reverse complement strand
CATCCAGCAGAACCCGGGCGCGGGCGGCGCTGCGCCGGCACGCGCCCGACGACGCGGCGGTGTCCTGGCAGGAGGCGCTGGCGGCCGCCGAGCCGGCCGGCGCGAGCGCGGCCGAGCGGTTCGAGCTGGCCGTCGGGCTGGCGGAGAGCCGCTACGCCGCCGGCCGGTTCGACGAGGGCTACGAGGCGGTCGAGCAGGCGCTCGCCATGGCCGGCGACGACCTGGGCAGAGCCGTCAGAGCCGCCGACATCGCGATGGGCCACGGCATCTGGGTGCCCTTCCGGTACGGCGTCGACGTGGCCGCCGTACGCGACGCGGCGGACCGGGCCGCGCGCGAGCTGCCGCCGTCCACCCCTGCCTGGGCGACGGCGCAGGCCGTCAGGGCCGTCGTGCTCGCCCAGACCGGCCGCGAGGACGAGATCGGCGCGGTCTCCTCGCGGGCCGTGGCCGCGGCCGAGCGCCTGGACGACCCCGCCCTGCTGCGGCGCGTCCTGCACCTGAGGCTCATCGCGCTGCAGGGACAGGACTTCGTCGAGGAGCGCGCCGGGACCGCCCGCCGCCTGCTGGCCGAGCCCGGCCTGTCACCTCAGCTCACGGTGATCGCGCAGCTGCACCTCGTCTGCCACCACGTGGAGCACGGCAGAGTGTCCCAGGCCCGCGACCTGCTGGCGGAGATCGGCACGCTGCTGCGCGACCTGCACCATCCCACGCTGGCGCTGCAGGCCGCGGTGGCGAACGTGGGGCTCGACCTGTTCCAGGGCGTCCCCGACCCGGCCCGGCACTTCGAGCCCGTCAGGGCGATGTTGTCGTTCGCCGACCTGGCCTACTTCGAGCTCAGCATGTTCGCCGGACGGGCCGAGACGATCATCCAGGAGGAGCGCCTGGGCGAGGAGGCGGCCTGGATCGAGGAGATGGCCCGGCACACCGGCCTGCCGGGGCCCGCCTACGCCCTGGCGTACGCGCTGGCGGAGCTGGGCGAGCACGAGCGCGCCCGGCGGATCCTGCGCGAGACGCCCATGCCACCGCGCGACTACCACTGGGCGATGGCCGCCATGTGCCGGCTGCACGCGGCGATCCGGCTCGGCGAGGCGGACGTCGTCCGGGAGGTCTACGACGCGTTCCGCCCGTTCGCCGGGCTGCTGCACGTGACCGGCGCCTGCACCACCGTCGACGGCGCGTACGACGGCCACCTGGGCGAGGCGCTGCTGGCGCTCGGCGACCGCGAGGGGGCGCGGACCCACCTGCGCGAGGCGGTGCGCCAGCTGGAGCGGGCGGGTGCGGCCTACTGGCTGACAAGGGCCCGCCAAGCCCTCGCCAAGTGCACGTAGAGGCCCGGCGCGCACGCTGTTCCCGACACGTGAGGGAACAGACTGATGATCACACCAGAACACCTGACCGGCTTCCTGATGATGCACGCCGGTTTCCGCGCCGAGTTCGGCCGCCTGGCCGAGGCGTGCGGCGACCCGCGTGACGACGCGCACGAGGAGCTGCTGGCGGAGCAGCTCGCGCTCGTGCTGGACATGCTGCACGCCCACCACTCGCACGAGGACGCCACCCTGTGGCCCAAGCTCACCGGCCGCGCCCCGCAGGCGGCGGACGCGCTGGCCGAGCTGGAGTCCGAGCACTCCGTGCTGGACCCGCTGATCGAGGCCGCCGCCGACCGCGGGACGCCCCTGGCCGGGCGCGCGCCCGTCCTGCGGCGGCTGCACGAGCTCGTCAACGAGCACCTCGACCACGAGGAGCGGGTCGCCGTGCCGCTCATGCTCGCCCACCTCACCCCCGCCGACGTCGAGGCCGACCGGCGCCAGGCGATGGACGACTTCGGCCGCCGCCGGGTCCCCGTCATCCTCGGCTGGCTCGCCTCCAGCGCCGACGCCCGCCTGCTCGCGACGTCGTACGCGGATCTGCCGGTCGTGGCCCGGCTGATGTTCCGCCTGTTCTGGTGGCCGGCCTACCGGCGGCGTTTCACCCGCCTGTACGGCACCACCCCCGCCGACCTGATCCTGGAGCCGTGATGACCGCGTCCGCACCCACCGTCTCGCCGCGCCGGGCGACCGAGGTCTTCGGCCGCGCCCTGGTCTGCGCGTACGCCTCGCTCACCCGCGACGGCCGCCCCGTCACCTGGCCCGTCACGCCGTACGCCGGCGCGGGCGGCACGCTCGACGTCAGCACCGGGCTCACCTACCCGGACAAGGCCGAGCGCGCCCGCCGGGACCCGCGCGTCGCGCTGCTGTGCTCCGGCGCGGAGGACGGCGGCCCGGACCGGGCGCCCGTCGTCCTGGTGCAGGGCCGGGCGGCCGTGCGCGACGCGGACCTGCAGGCCGGCACCGACCGGTACGTGCGCGAGTCGCTGGCCAAGACCGGCGCCGGGTTCGCCGGGATGCCGTGGTTCCTGGTGAGGCGGCTGAGCTGGTACTTCGCCCGCATCTGGGTGGAGGTCACCCCCGAGCGGATCGTCTGGTGGCCCGAGGGCGACCTGTCCAGGACGCCCGAGATCTGGACGGGCCCCCCGGACGTCGCCGCGCCCGCCTCCGACCCCGCCCCCACCGGCCCCCGGCTGCCGAGCCGGTCGGCCCCGCCGGCGGACTGGCGGCCGTTCGCCGGCCGCGCCGCCCGCCTGGGCGAGCCCGTCGTCACCATGGTGGCCGACGGCATGCCGCTGGCCGTGCCCGCCCGCTCGGCCGTACGGACGGAGGCGGGTTTCGACCTGTGGCTGCCCGCGGGCGTCCAGGCGGCCGACGGGCCGGTGTGCCTGACCTTCCACCGGCACGGCCCGGCCATGGAGTGGCAGGAGAACGTCGTGCTGGTCGGCCGGGCCACCGGCGCGGGCGACCGGCTGAGCGTGCGGGTCGAGCGGGCGCTCAACGACTGGAGCCTCGCGGGGAGCCGCCGGGAGCGCAGCCGTTCGTTCCTCGGCCAGGGCAGGCTGCTGAGGAAGCGGCTGGAGGCCGAGGCCGCCCGCCGCGGCCAGCCCGTTCCCCGCGTCCGCCGTCCGCGCGACTGACGCCGTCCGCCGGCCTTCGGCGTCCCTACGGGGTGAGGATGCTGATGCCCAGCATGCGGGCGCCCGTCTCGGTGCGCGGGCGATGGGTGCTGCCCGGCGCGAACACGACGTAACTGCCCGGCCCGAGCCGGTGCCCCCGGTCGATGAACTCGCCCGAGATCACGTAGTAGCGTTCCTCGCCGTCGTGCACGTCCACCTCGGGCCATTCGGTGCCCGGGGCGAAGTCGTACATCCAGCCGCGGGCCCGGTCGGTGGCGGGCAGCCTTCGCCGGACGATCCCGGGGACGACCTCGACGGCTTCCACCTCTTCGACGTGCAGGATCTGGACGTCGTTCGCGTCTTGCGTCATGCCCCCATCGTCGCGGCGGACGCCGTCCCCCGCCCAGTGTCTGGATTGACGTGCAGCGGTATTTTCCTGCCATGACCGTTCAGCGAGTGGTGGCGCTGGTCCTGCCGCCGCAGTCCACGTTCGAGCTGGCGTGCGCGGCGGAGGTCTTCGGCGTGCGCCGGCCGGGCCTGCCCGCCCGCTACTCGTTCCAGGTGTGCGCCGAACGTCCGGGCGCCGTGCCGACCCTGGCCGGGTACGACATGGCGGTCGGCGCCGGCCTGTCCGCGCTGGAGGCCGCCGACACGGTGGTGATCCCCGGATGGCACCGCCGCGACGACCCGGCGCCGCCCGCCGTGGTCGACGCGATCCGGCGGGCCCATCGGCGCGGCGCCCGGATCGTCGCGATCTGTTCGGGAGCCTTCCTGCTCGCCGGGACCGGACTGCTCGATCACCGCAGGGCGACCACCCACTGGCGGCTCGCCGCCGAGCTCGCGGACCGCTTTCCCGACGTACAGGTCGAACCCGACACGCTGTACATCGACCTGGGCGACCTCGCCACCAGCGCCGGCACCGCCGCGGGCATCGACCTGTGCCTGCACCTGGCCCGCGCCGACCACGGCGCGGCCTACGCCGCGCACATCGCCCGCCACATGGTCATGCCGCCGCACCGGGAGGGCGGCCAGCTGCAGTACAGCGCCGCGCCCCCCGCAGACCGCCGGCCGGAGTCGCTCGCGCCGCTCCTCGACTGGGCCGCCGAACGGCTGGCCGAGCCCCTCACCCTCGACGACCTCGCCGCACGGGCCGGGGTCTCCCCGCGGACCCTGGCCCGCAGGTTCGCCGGCCAGCTCGGCGTCAGCCCCGGCCGGTGGCTGCTCCAGCAGCGCGTCTCGGCGGCGCGGGCCCTGCTGGAGGAGACCGACCTCCCCGTGGAGACGATCGCGGCCAGGGTCGGCCTGTCCTCGGCCACCAACCTCCGCAGACGTTTCCACGCCCTGGTGCACACCACGCCCGCCGCCTACCGCCGCTCGTTCGGCGATCACGACGGCGGCGTCTCCTCGCCACCGTCTGCCGTGACCGTCAGGGGCGGGGCTCGTCCTCCCATGCCACCGGCGTGACCTCGCCGGTCTCCCAGTCCGAGCGCAGGATTCCGTAGGCGACCGAGTCGTACCGGCGTCCGTCGCGGCCCGGCCAGGCCCGGCGGTAGTGCGCCTCCTTCACGTAGCCCGCGCCGCGGAAGACGGCACGCATGGCCAGGTTGTCCTGCCGGGTGGTGCCCTCGATCCGGGTGATCCCCGGCAGCTCGGCGAACAGGTGGCCGGTCAGCCAGCGCACCGCCTGGCCGCCGAGCCCGCGCCCCCGGTGGGCGGCCCTGATGCGCAGGTCGAAGACGGGCTCGTCGTCGGCGAGGTCCTGCAACCTGATCAACCCGGCCCGCTCGCCCTCGGAGACCACCCAGAAGGTCCGTTCGTCGGCGTCGTCGTAGTGCCCGTCGGCGGCCCGCCGCCGGACGGCCTCGGCCTGCGGCCGTCCGACGTGGAAGGGCCAGTCCTCGCCGGTCAGGAAGGCGACCAGGTCGTCGACATCGTCAGGGACGAACCTGATGAACGCTGCTGTCATGATCCAGCCTTCTATCAGGTCTCCGCGACCGGCCGGATCACCGGCCCCGCGCCTGCCCGGTGACGCGGTCGACGGCCTCGACGGCGACGACGGGCTCGTCGACGTAGATGTAGTGCCCGCTGGCCGCGGCCGTGCTCAGCCTGCTGCGGCCGGACAGCGCCAGCCACTTGCGCTGGCCCGCCGCCCACGCCCGCTCCAGGCGCGGCCCGTACTCGGGCAGGGCCTCCAGGTACGGCTTGCCGTGCCGGACGACCTCGACCGGGATGTCACCGGCGGAGCGGACCGGGCCGTCGGGAATGACGAGCTTCTCCGGGTTCTGCCCCTGGAAGATCGCCAGGTTCTGCGCGCGCAGCTCGGCGGCCGGGCCCTCGGCGGACTTGGGGATCGCCTTCTCGATGTCGCTCATCATGGTGGGCGGGGTGGCGTCCAGCAGGACCAGCCCCTTGACCCTGTCCTGGTGGTCGGGGGCGTACCGGGCGGCGATCAGCCCGCCCAGCGAGTGACCGGCCAGGACGACCGGGGCCTTCCCGGCGACGCGGTCGAGCACGCCGGTCAGGATCCGGCCGCTCGCGGCGAGGTCCTGCGGGCCGTCCGGCTGGTCGCTCCTGCCCGCGCCGAGCCGGTCGTAGGAGCAGACCCGGTGCCTGCCGCTCAACGTCTTCTGCAGGGACGCCATCTTGTCCAGCCCGTCGCCGCCGCCGTGCATCAGGACGACGACCGGGCCGCCCTCGACCGGCTCGCCCGAGCAGGACACGTGCACCGACCGGCCCGCCACGGTGATCTTCTCGGTGCCGGAGATCGGCGTGGCCGCGGACGCCTGCGCGGAGGGCGTGGAGGCGGCGAAGGGGTCCCAGTTCTCCATCGCGTCGCCGTCGCAGCCGGCCACCCCCGCGCCGAGACCGACGCAGCACAGCGCGGCCGCGAGGGGTGTCCTGATCTTGGCGAGCATGAGGTCCTCCAGTGAGCCGGCCGCCGCGAAGGCGATGCGCACGGCGGGGGTACGAGCGGGAAAGGGCCGGCGGGACGCCGTGGCCGCCCCGCAACGTTACGGACCGGGCGGCGCCGGGATCGTCACCGCACGGTGGACATTCCCCGGTAGCTCGCACGGGGGACAAAGCAGGCTTATCGGCGCCCGCACGGCCGCGGGCCCGCTACGCTCGCCCGGTGATCGATCTGCGGCGGGCCACGGAGGTGTGGCGGCGGTGCGACGTCGTGGTCCGGGACCTGCCGTTCGGGCTGCTGGTGGCCGTCGCGTCGCTCCTGCCGGGCCTGCACGACAAGGGCACGCAGGTGGGCGACCTGCCCGCCCGTCCCTTCGACGGGGTGGCCGTGGTGGCGATCGCCCTGGAGTGCCTGCCGCTCGCCGTCCGGCGGCGGTGGCCGGCGGTGTGCCTCGTGCTGGTGTCGATCGGCTTCGTCCTCGACCAGCTGCGCGCCTACCACCTGTTCGCGAGCAACGTGCTGCCCGTCGCGCTCATCAGCGCGGGCGCCCATCTGGAGCGTTTCCGGCGCGCCACCGTGGTCCTCCTGTCGCTGGCGTACGTGCCGCTGGCCCTCGCGCTGGACCGGCTCGGCGCGGACGAGCGGGTCGAGGGGTACGTGGTGTTCTACCTGGCGCTGACCCTCACCTGGGGCATCGGCGCCTGGCTGCGGTCGACCCGGGCCGCCGAGGAGGAACGCCGCCGCCACGTCGCCGAGGCCACCCGCGCCGCCGAACGCACCCGGATCGCCCGCGAGCTGCACGACGTCGTGACCCACCACGTGACGGCGATGGTGGTGCAGGCCGAGGCCGCCCGCTACCTGACCGCCGTCCCGGAACGGCTCGACGCGACGCTGACCGCCGTCACCGACACCGGCCGCCGGGCCATCGCCGACCTGCGGCACATGCTCGACCTGCTCAAGGCCGATCACGACCCCGACGGCCTGCCGTCCGCCGCCGACCTGCACACCCTCGTGGAGCGGACCCGCCGGGCGGGGCAGCCGGTGGAGTTCGCCGAGGAGGGCAGCCGGGCGGAACCGGCGGGCAGCGCCGAGTTCGTCGCCTACCGGGTCGTCCAGGAGGCCCTGACGAACGCCCTGAAACACGCCCACGGCAGCCCGACCGCGGTCCGGGTGCGTCACGGCGAGAAGGAGATCAGCGTGGTGGTCAGCACCCACGGGCCCGGCTCCAGGGCCGCCGCTCCCGGCGGGAGCGGGCGGGGCCTGGCCGGGCTCCGCGAGCGGGTGGACGCCCTCGGCGGCGAGTTCAGCGCCGGCCGGCAGGCGGGCGGCGCCTTCGTGGTGCGGGCCCGCGTCCCCGCGGGCGGCCCGTCGTGAGCGCGCCGATCCGGGTCCTGGTCTGCGACGACCAGGCGCTGATCCGCACCGGCTTCGCGACGATCATCGACGCCCAGCCGGACCTGGAGGTCGTGGGGGAGTGCGGCGACGGCCGCGCCGCGGTGGAGCTCGCCCGCCGGCTGCGGCCCGACCTCGTCGTCATGGACGTGCGCATGCCGGTGCTCGGCGGCATCGAGGCCACCCGGCTGCTGGCCGGCGCGGGGGTCGACGACCCGGTCAAGGTGCTCGTGGTGACCACGTTCAACCTCGACGAGTACGTCTACGAGGCGCTGCGCGCGGGGGCCAGCGGCTTCCTGCTCAAGGACGCCCCGCCGGCGCAGCTCCTGCACGGCATCCGCACCGTCGCCTCGGGCGCCGCGCTGCTGGCCCCCGAGGTGACGCGCCGGTTGGTCGGCCGGTACGCGGCCCGCATCCGTCCGGCCGAGCCGCCGTCGGGGGAGACCGCGCTGACCCCGCGCGAGCTGGAGGTGCTGCGCCTGATCGCCGACGGCCGGTCCAACAGCGAGATCGCCGCCACGCTGGTGATCAGTCACGAGACCGTCAAGACGTACGTGTCCCGCATCCTGGCCAAACTCGGCCTGCGGGACCGCGTGCAGGCGGTGGTCTACGCCTACCGCCGGGGCCTGGCGACCTGACGCTCACAGCGGCGCGGAGTCCAGGGGGATCGGGCGGAACATCTCCGGCTCGTCCTCGGGGGTCAGGGCCGTCGGGCCGAAGATCCAGTCCACGAACGCGTAGTCATGGACGTCGCGCTCCCGCAGCAGGGCGTTGCGCTGCAGTCTCCGGACGCCCTCCAGGTGCCACAACGCGCCCCACGCCCGCGCCGTGCCGACCACCCGGCGGCAGTGCTCGGGCCGTACCGCCTCGTAGGCGGCCAGCGCCCGGTCCCAGTCCACGACCGGTCCGCCCTCGGCGCGCTGGGCGGCGACGTGCTCACCGAGCACCCAGCCGTCCTCGATCGCCATGATCGCGCCCTGCGCCATGTACTGCAGCGGCGGGTGCGCGGCGTCGCCGAGCAGCGCGATCCGCCCGGTGACCCAGGTCATGATCGGGTCGCGGTCGAACATCCGCCACCACCGGTCGCGCCACATCAGCGGCAGGCCCCGCTGGACCTGGTCGCAGGTTCCCGCGAACGCCGCGTCCAGCTCGTCGGGGGTGCCCCAGTCGTCCTGGCCGGCCAGCGCCTTCGGCGACTCGAACACGGCGACCTGGTTGAACGTCTCCGCGCCGCGCAGCGGGTACTGCACGAAGTGGCAGCGCGGGCCGACGTACACGACGACGTCCTTGTCCTGGACGTCGTTGCCGGCGACCTGCTCGAACGGCACCGCGCAGCGGTAGGCGACATATCCGGAGTTCACCGGCTCGTCCTGGACCAGCAGTTCGCGGGCGATCGAGTGCAGGCCGTCGGCGGCGATCACCACGTCCGCCTCGTCCACCACGCCGTCGGCGAACCGCACGCGGGCGCCGCCGCCGACGTTCTCGTACCACGTGCAACGGGCGTCGGTGAGCAGCTCGACGCCCGCCCGCTCGCAGGCGCGCAGCAGGAGGCCGTGCAGGTCACTGCGGTGGATCACCAGGTAGGGGTAGCCGTAGCGGCGTTCGACGTCGCGCAGGTCGAGCCGGGTCAGCTCGGTGGCGTCCAGGGCGTCCTTCATGACCATGGTCTCGGGCAGCACGCCGAGCGCGGACGCCTCGGCCAGCAGGCCGTAGCGGTCCAGGATGCGGGTGCAGTTCGGGGCGAGCTGCAGGCCCGCGCCGACCTCGCCGAACGCCGCGGCCTGCTCGTACACCCGGACCCGCAGGCCCTGGCGGACCAGGGCGAGGGCGGCGGACAGACCGCCGATGCCGCCCCCGACGACGATCACGTCGGCACGGGTGGAGGGGAGGGGGCCCATAGGATCTTCCTTCTCGTCACAGCCACGGAGGCAGGGTCGGTGGGCGTCCGCCGCCGGCGGCGGTCACTCCGCCCGCCGGGCGTCCGGCCAGGTAGGCGGTCACGTCGGGCAGCGACCCCTCGACGTCGGGCACCGCGCCGGGGCCGCGCTTGGCGCGGATGTCCGCCCGCAGCTCCCGCAGGAAGCCGTCGGGCAGGTCGGCGAAGGTGAGCCCGGTGGCCAGGTCCACCGCGTGCACCATGACCTCCCGGCTGCGCATCCAGGGGATCTCGCTCGCCGGCACGGTCCGTCCCTGCGCGGTCACCACCTCGGCCCGCCACGCCTCCTCGGGCAGTGCCGCCATGGCGGTGGCCAGCGTCGCGGCCGACTCGGTGAACCACCGGCCCAGCTCGACGGCGTCCAGCAGGGCGCCGCGCTCGATCCCGGCGGCGCGCGCCTGCGGGGAGGCGTACATCGGGGTCGGCTCGCCGGTGCGCGCCCAGCGGACCAGGTTGCCGATCGCCTCGGCGTTCGCCGCCAGGTGCGCCACGACGTGCCTGCGCGTCCAGCCGGGCAGGGCCGACGCGGCGTCGTACTCGCGCTCGGACAGACCGGCGATCGCCGACGCGCACAGGCCGGTCCCCGTCTCGACCCACGCGAGCGTGGTGGCCAGGTCGCGCGCCATCACGCGCCCTCGCCGACGACGCGGTTCTCCAGCCTGCCGAGCCCTTCGATCTCGGTCACGACGAGCTCGCCGCCGCGCAGGAAGACCGGCGGCCTGCGGGCGTGGCCGACGCCGCCCGGCGTGCCGGTCGCGATCACGTCGCCCGGGTTGAGGCGGACCATCGTCGAGACGTAGCGGACCAGGTGGACCGGGTCGAAGAGCAGGTCCCCGGTGTTGTCCGACTGCATCACCCGGCCGTCGACCTCGCAGCGGACGTCGAGCGCCGGCCGCGGGCCGGTCTCGTCCGCGGTGACCAGGAACGGGCCGATCGGGGTGGTGGAGTCCCAGTTCTTGCCCTGCAGCCACTCCCGGGTCCGGAACTGCCAGTCCCGGCAGGTGACGTCGTTGAGCACGGTGAACCCGGCGATCGCGGCGACCGCCTGCTCCTCGTCCGCCCGCCGCACCGGCCGGCCGATGACCACGGCCAGCTCGGCCTCCCAGTCGAACTGGTCGGTCTCCGCCGGACGCCGGATGTCGTCCGCGGCGCCGATCAGGGTGTCGGCGAACTTGGCGAAGAGCGTCGGGTACTCGGGCAGGTCGCGGCCCATCTCCTTGATGTGGTTCTGGTAGTTCAGCCCCACGCAGACGACCTTGCTCGGCCGCGGCACGACCGGGGCGAGGTCGGCGCCGGCGAGCGGGTGGCGCGGGCCGTCGGCCGCCGCGGCCTCCTCCAGGCCGCCGGGCGCGGCCAGCACCGCGCCGACGTCGGCCCGGCCCAGCTCGACGAGCTCGTCGCCCTCGACGCGGACGGCGGCGGTGCGGTGGTCGTCCAGACGGACGGTGGCGAGCTTCATCGGCTGTTCTCCTCGGTGTGGCTGCGGTACAGGCCGAGCCTGGTGAAGATCGGGGCGTCGCTGAACTGGAACAGGTCGAGCGCGCCGGAGTCGGAGTCGGAGGCCGACGCCTCCGAGCGGATCGACAGCGGCTGCCAGGACGGCACGACGAACAGGTCGCCGCGGCTCACCCGCCACGACCGGTCGCCGACGGTGACCTGGCCGGACCCGTCGAAGACCTGGTAGACCGACGAGCCGGTCTCCCGGTACGGCGCGGTCTGCACGCCCGTCGTGATCCGGTGGAACTGCGCCCGGATCGTCGGCAGCACGTCGCCGGCGGTCGTCGGGTCGATGTAGCGGACCAGGGCGTGGCCGGGCTCGATCGGGCCCGCGTGCCCCTCCCGCTCCAGCGCGAGCTGGTCGGTCAGCGCGGCGTCGGTGTCGGTCCAGCGGTAGCAGAGCAACGGCGTGCCCTCGTGCCGGCGGAGCTGGGAGACCGGGGCCAGGCCGGGGTGCCCCCAGAGCCGTTCGGCGCGCGAACGGCCGGGGGTGGCGTGCTCCTCCTCGGTGAGGGTGTCCCGGCCGAAGTCGAAGAACTGCGCCTCGACGCCGTACTGGAACGGGATGTCCAGCCCGTCGATCCAGGCCATGGGCGTGTCGGCCGCGTTGTGGTGGGCGTGCCAGTGCAGGCCGGGCTGGGGGAGGAAGTCGCCGCGGCGCATCGGCACCGGGTCGCGCTCGACCACGGTCCACACGCCCTCGCCCTCGACGACGAAGCGGAAGGCGTTCTGGCTGTGCCGGTGCTCGGGGGCGTTCTCGCCGGGCATCAGGTACTGGATCGCGGCCCACAGGGTCGGCGTCGCGTACGGCTTGCCGCCCAGGCTGGGGTTGGCCAGCGCGATCGCCCGGCGCTCACCGCCGCGGCCGACCGGGACCAGTTCACCGGCGCGGCCGGCGAGGTCGAGCAGCGTGCCCCACTCCCACCGGTGCGGCTGTGCGCTGGAGCGCGGGTGCGGCGGCATCAGGTCGCCGATCTCCGTCCACAACGGGACGAGCAGCGCCTTCTCGAAGCCTCGGTAGAGGTCCTCCAGCTCGGGGCTGAGCGAGGGCTGGTCCGGCCGGTCCACGGCGGCGATCTTGACCGGCGAGCCGCCGGCGTTCACGTGGGGCATGGCCCCGACTATCCGCGCAGGCGGCCGGGCTGGAAAAGAGGATTCTGCACAGCGGAATTCATGTGCCAGGATCGGTTTTATGGCCAAGCCCATGAAGACCCCGCCGGCCTACGCGCCCACCAGCGTCGACCATGCCCTGCGGCTCGCCCAGATCCTCCAGCTCGACGGGGTGATCACCGTCTCGGCCGCCGCCGAGCGGCTCGGCGTGGCCCGCTCCACGGCCCACCGGCTGCTGACCGCGCTGGTCTACCGCGATTTCGCGGTGCAGAACGACGACCGCAGCTACCGGGTGGGCCCGGTCCTCGCGCTGGCCGAGCGCGCGCAGTCCGACGTCGGCGCGCTGCGGGCGGCGGCACTCGGCGAGATGCGGGCGCTGGTGGACCGGATCGACGAGACGGTGAACCTCAGCATCCGCACCGGGCGCAACGTGCGCTTCATCGCCTCGGTCGAGTGCGGGCAGGCCCTGCGGGTGGGCAGCCGCGAAGGCATGGTCTTCCCGGCCCACCAGGCCACCGGCGGCCTGGTGGCGCTGGCGGCCCTCTCCGACGAGGAGCTGGCGCAGCTCTACGCCCCCGGCGACCGGGGCGACCCGGCCGAGGAGCTGCCCGACCTGGCGCGGCTGCGGCGGGACCTGCGGTCCGTCCGGCACAGCGGGGTCGCGCTCAACCTGGAGCGCACCGAGCGGGGCGTGGTCGCGGTGGGCTGCCCGGTGAAGGGCCGCGACGGCACGACCGGCGCGGCGCTGTCGATCTCGATGCCCAGCGTCCGCTACTCCCCGAAGGAGATCAAACCCCTCGTCGCCGCGCTCACGGCCGCGGCCGACGCGATCAGCCGCGCCCTCTGAGCCACCGGTTGATCGGAGAAGGTCGCGCCCTCTGAGACGCCGGTGCGCCCCCGGCTGGGCTGTCGCCTCAGCGGAGGAGGTCGCGCCGGGTGAGCGTGCTGCCGAGCGCGGCCGCCGCCGCGCGCACCGCGGCCACGTGCCCCTCGGGCCGGAACCGGCCGGTCGGGCCGGCCACGCTGATCGCGGCGAGCGGCTCGTCGCCGCGCCCCAGCACCGGCGCGGCGACGCACACCAGCCCGACGGCCGACTCCTCCGCCTCGAACGCGACCCCGGTCTCCGTGACGCGCCGCAACTGGCCGCGCAGGATGCTCGGCACGACGACGGTGTGCGGCGTACGCCGTTCCAGCGGCCCGGTCAGCACCTCGCGCCGCAGGTCGGGCCCGGCGTAGGCGAGCAGCGCCTTGCCGATCGCGGTGCAGTGGAGCGGCATCCGGCCGCCGGTGCGCGAGGGCGCCCTGGCCTGGCGGTGGCCGCCGATCTTGGCGACGTAGACGACGTCGTGCCCCTCGCGCACGCCGAGGTGCACGGTCTCGTGGGTGCGTTCGTAGAGGTCCTGGAGGAACGGCATCGCCAGTTCGAGCAGGCTGCGTTCGAGCGAGGCGAGCATGCCGAGCTCGAACAGGCCGCGGCTGAGCCGGTAGCCGCCGTCGGCGCGGTCGAGCAGGCGGTTGGCGACCAGATCGCCCGACAGCCGGTGGACGGTCGCCTTGTGCAGGCCGGTACGCCGCACCAGCTCGGCGAGGCTGACGATCCGGTCGTCGGGCCGGAAGGCGCGCAGGATCGTCACCGCCTTGCCCAGCACGGTGTCGAGGTCGGGCCGATCGGTCACCGGCACAGCGTATCGCTGAACGAGACGATGTGCTGGTTGGGGCGGCATCCTGCCTGCACAGTGGGGGGATGAACGAAACCAACGGGCCCGCCGCCGCGAGCCCGTCCGACATCGCCGCCGCGGCCGGGCGGCTGGCCGGCGCCGCCGCGTCCGGCGTGCCGTGCGCCCCCGTGCGGGATCTGATCGGCCGCGACGACCTGGCCGCCGCGTACGCCGTCCAGGCCGCGCTGACCGCCTCCCGGCTGGCCGCCGGCGCGCGGATCACCGGACGCAAGATCGGCCTGACGTCGGAGGCGGTGCAACGCCAGCTCGGCGTCGACCAGCCCGACCTGGGCGTGCTGTTCGAGGACATGGCCTACGCCGACGGCGACGCGATCCCGGTCGGCCGGATCCTCCAGCCGCGGGCCGAGGCGGAGATCGCGTTCGTGCTCGGCGCCGACCTGGACGACGGCCCGCTCGACGCCCCCCAGATTCGCGCCGCGATCGCGTACGCCGTCGCCGCGCTGGAGATCTGCGGCAGCCGGATCGCCGGATGGGACATCTCCTTCGGCGACACGGTCGCCGACAACGCCTCCGCGGGCGCCTACGTCCTCGGCACGGAACGCCGCACCCTCGACGAGTTCGACCCGGTGGACGTCGCGATGTCGATGAGCATCGGCACCGAGGAGGTCTCCACCGGCACCGGCGCGGCCTGCCTGGGCGACCCGATCGAGGCGGTCGTGTGGCTGGCCCGCATGGCCCGCGACCTCGGCGAGCCGCTGCGCGCGGGCCAGGTCGTCCTGTCCGGCGCGCTCGGCCCGATGCGGCCGGTCGCCGCCGGCGACATCGTCACCGCCACCCTGTCCGGCCTCGGCACGGTGACGGTCCGCTTCACCGAAGGAGCAGCAGCATGAGCAGGACGAAGGTCGCGATCATCGGCTCGGGCAACATCGGCACCGACCTGATGATCAAGGTGTTGCGCGGCTCGCGTCACCTGGAGATGGGCGCCATGGTCGGCATCGACCCCGCGTCCGACGGTCTGGCCCGCGCCGCCCGGATGGGCGTCCCGACGACGGCCGAGGGCGTCGACGGCCTGATCGCGCTGCCGGGCTTCGACGAGATCGGGATCGTCTTCGACGCCACCTCGGCCAAGGCGCACGAGGTGAACGCCGCCAAGCTGCTCCCGCTCGGCAAGCGGCTGATCGACCTGACCCCGGCGGCGATCGGCCCCTACGTCGTCCCCGCCGTCAACCTCGACGAGCATCTCGACGCGCCCGACGTGAACATGGTCACCTGCGGCGGCCAGGCCACGATCCCGATCGTCGCCGCCGTCAGCCGGGTGGCGCCGGTCGAGTACGCCGAGATCGTCGCGTCCATCGCCTCGAAGTCGGCCGGGCCCGGCACCCGGGCCAACATCGACGAGTTCACCGAGACCACCTCGGCCGCCATCGAGCAGATCGGCGGGGCCCGCCGCGGCAAGGCGATCATCATCCTCAACCCCGCCGACCCGCGGCTGATCATGCGGGACACCGTCCTGTGCCTCGTCGCGGCGCCGGACCCGGCCGTCCACGACGAGATCCGCCGGTCGGTCGAGAAGATGGTCGCCGACGTCGCCGCCTACGTCCCCGGCTACCGGCTCAAGCAGCAGGTGCAGATCACCGAGGTGCCCGCCGACCAGCCGGTGGAGACGCTGCTGGCCGCCGGCGCGGCGCGGCCCACCCACCAGGTGTCGGTGTTCCTCGAGGTCGAGGGCGCCGCGCACTACCTCCCGGCCTACGCCGGCAACCTCGACATCATGACCTCCGCCGGCCTGCGGGTCGCGGAACGCGTCGCCGCACGGAAGGCGGGCCTTCGATGACCACCCCGATCTTCGTCCAGGACGTCACCCTGCGCGACGGCATGCACGCCGTCCGCCACCGCATCGGCCTGGAGGACGTCAAGCGCATCGTCACGGCGCTGGACCGGGCAGGCGTCGACGCGATCGAGGTCGCGCACGGCGACGGCCTGGCCGGCGGGTCGCTCAACTACGGTCCCGGCTCGCACACGGACTGGGCGTGGATCGAGGCGGCCGCCTCGGTGCTGGAGAACGCCCGCCTGACCACGCTGCTGCTGCCCGGCGTCGGCACCGTCCACGAGCTCAAGCGCGCCTACGACCTCGGCGTGCGGTCCGTCCGGGTCGCCACGCACTGCACCGAGGCCGACATCTCCGCCCAGCACATCGCCGCGGCCCGCGAGATCGGCATGGACGTGTCCGGGTTCCTGATGCTCTCCCACATGGCCCCGCCCGAGGAGCTGGCCCGGCAGGCCAAGCTCATGGAGTCCTACGGCGCGCACTGCGTCTACGTCACCGACTCCGGCGGCCGGCTCACCATGAACGACGTGGCCGCGCGGGTCCGCGCGTACCGCGACGTGCTCGACGCCGGGACCGAGATCGGCATCCACGCCCACGAGAACCTGTCGCTGTCGGTCGCCAACTCCGTCGTCGCGGTCGAGAACGGCGTCTACCGGGTGGACGCGTCGCTGGCCGGTCACGGCGCGGGCGCGGGCAACTGCCCGCTGGAGGCGTTCGTCGCGGTCGCCGACCTGTCCGGCTTCGAGCACCGGTGCGACCTGTTCCAGCTCCAGGACGCCGCGGACGACATCGTCCGCCCGTTGCAGGACCGTCCGGTGCGGGTCGACCGGGAGACGCTCACCCTCGGGTACGCCGGCGTCTACTCGTCGTTCCTGCGGCACGCGGAGGCCGCCGCCGCGCGGTACGGCGTCGACGTGCGCGGCATCCTGATGGAGTGCGGCCGCCGCCGGCTGGTCGGCGGCCAGGAGGACATGATCGTCGACATCGCCCTCACGCTCGCCGCCGGGCGCGAGCAGCGCTCCGCCTGACCGTCAGCCGCCGGGCGCGCCCCGGCGGCCGGCGATCAGCGCCTCGCCGATCGCCACCAGGGCGTCGGCGAGCTGGTCCATGAACTCCGCGATCGGCTTGCCGTCCCCGGACTGGAGCGAGACGAAGGCGCCGTCGAATCCGGCCATGCCGAAGTGGGCGAGGGCGTCCGCGACCGCGTCCGCGGCCTCCTCGCCCTCGCCCTCGCCCTCGCCCGCGCCGGCGAACGACGAGCGGATCATGTGCCGCATGAGGTCGCGGCCCTCGGCGCGGACGTCGATGACGGTCCGCATCGCCTCCGGGGCCTCGGCGGCCTCGTTGCTCATCACCAGCACCAGCAGCAGGCGGAGGAACTCCTCGCGGTGCACGAAGACCTCGCCGGTCCGGCGCAGGTACCAGCCCAGGCGTTCGCGGGGGGTGCCGCCGGCCGGCGGGTCGCGGTGGGCCTCGCGCATGGCCGCGAAGAAGCCCCGCGCCCCCTGGGCCATGACGGCCGACAGCAGCCCCGCCTTGGACTCGAAGTGGTGGTAGAAGGCGCTCTTGGGCAGGCCCGTCTCCTTCACGAGCGTCGAGATCGACGTCCCGGCGTAGCCGCGTACGGACATCACCCGCGCGGCCGCGTCGAGGATCTCCTGCCGGGACCGGCGGCCGCGGCTGTTTCCGGTGTGCGCCTCCCGCGCCGACTTCTCCACCAGCCGAATTCTATGGACCCCGGGACGACGGCTCGTCCGGCGGTCCGGCCGCGATGCGGGTAACCGGTTCGTGAACAGGTCTTGACACGTCGCCGCAGGTCGTTGTTAGTCTCCTCACGATTGGACCGAACGTTTGGTCCAAAAGTGCCGCTTCGGATCCCCGGCGGCCGAGAACGGAGTCAGCGCATGACCGACAGCTACGACGCGGACGTCGCGATCGTCGGGTACGGCCCGACCGGCGTGATCGCCGCGCTCACCCTCGCCAGGTACGGCGTGTCCGCCGTCGCCCTGGAACGGGACACGGACATCTACCCCCGGGCACGGGCCGTGACCGTCAACGACTGGACGATGCGGATCTTCCAGGACCTGGGCATCGACGAGCGGATCGAGAAGAAGATCGACCCCCAGCGGGCCCTGCGCTGGGTCACCTACGGTGGCCGGGAGATCATGCGGATCGAGTACCCGCCCTCGACGCTGGGCCGCAAGGCGCGCTTCTACAACATCTACCAGCCGACCATGGAGGCCGAGCTGCGCGCGGCCGCGCAGGACCACGGCGACCGCGTCACCGTCCACTACGGCGCCGACGTCACGGGGATCGCCCAGGACGACGACGGCGTCACCGTCACCTTCACCGACACCGCGACCGGTCGGACGCGCACCACCCGCGCCCGGTACGCGATCGCCGCCGACGGCGGCGCCAGCACGATCCGCGGCGAGGTGGGCTGCCGCCTGCTGGGCGACACCAACGACGTCACCTGGGTGGTCATCGACTGCCGGGTCAAGCGCTGGTGGCCCGACCGGGACTTCCTGACGTTCTGGTCGGACAAGGAGCGGCCGGTCGTCGACATCGCGCTCTCGGCCGGCAACCACCGGTGGGAGATCCCGCTCAAGCCGGAGGAGTCCCCCGCGGACTACCCGACCAGCGCCGAGGTCTGGCCGCTGCTGAAGGCGCTGGGCGTCACCGAGCAGGACGTCGAGATCCACCGGCACGCCTTCTACAAGCACCACGTCCGGATGTGCGACACCTGGCGCCAGGGCCGGGTGTTCCTGGCCGGGGACGCGGCCCACCTGATGCCGCCGTGGGCCGGCGCCGGGATGCAGTCCGGCATGCGCGACGCCCACAACCTGGGCTGGAAGCTCGCCCGCGTGATCAGGGGCGAGCTGCCCGAGAGCTGGCTGGACACCTACGAGGCCGAACGGCGTCCGAACACCGCCTTCTACACCGGCCTCGCGGTCCAGCTCGGACGGGTCATCAAGCAGGAGCTGTCCGAGGAGGAGCAGGCCGCGATGAACGCCGTCCCCCAGGACACGGTCACGCCGTACGAGCCGCCGCTCACCGCGCCGCCCGTCCTCGAAGGCGGCTGGATCAGGGGGCCGCTGGGCGACGCCAGCATCGTCGGCCGGATGGTCCCGCAGCCGGTCGCCGGCGACGCCACGGGCCGGATGGCCCGCCTGGACGACCTGCTCGGCGACGGCTTCGTGCTGCTCGGCGACGACGTCGACCCGGCGACCCTGCTGACGGCGGAGGAGAGGGCCGGCTGGGACGCGCTCGGCGCCCGCTACCTCGTGGTACGGCCGAAGACCGCCTACACGCAGGGGCCGGAGGAGCTGGTCGACCTCGACGAGGTCCTGCTGCCCTGGCTGCGCAGGTACGGCGCCCGCGCCGTGGCCGTCCGTCCCGACAAGTTCGTCGCCGCGGCCGACGTCAGCGGCCTGGCCGTGCCCGCCTAAACGGCTTACCGAGAGGAGAACAGAGATGTCCGGAGTCAAGGAGCTCGGTTACGTCGTCTACGAGGTCAGCGACCTCGCCGACTGGGAGCACTTCGCCGTCGAGCTGCTGGGGATGCGCTTCGGCGAGAAGACCGACGGCGGCTTCACCCTGCGCACCGACGAGAAGGCCCACCGCTGGATCGTCACCGGCGGCCCCGCCGACGACCTGGTGGCCACCGGCTACGAGGTCTCCGACGCCGCCGCGCTGGACGCCCTGGTGGACAAGGTCCGCGCGGCCGGCGTCGAGGTCACCCAGGGCGACGACGCCCTCGCCGCCGCCCGCAAGGTCGAGCGCGTCTTCGTCACCGCCGACCCCATGGGCAACCGGGTCGAGCTGGTCACCGGCCTGGCCGACGCCGCCACGCCGTTCGAGTCGGCGAAGCTGCTCGGCGGGTTCGTGACGGGCGCCGGCGGCGCGGGGCACCAGGTGCTGCCGGCCCACGGCGTCTCCCGGGAGGAGTACCTGCACTTCTACATCGACCTGCTCGGCTTCAAGGTCAGCGACGTCATCGTCGAGGAGCTGGCCCCGGGCGTGGTCGCCGACCTGATCTTCCTGCACTGCAACGGCCGCCACCACACCGTGGCCTTCGGCGACCTGCCCTCGCCGAAGAAGACCCACCACTTCATGGTCGAGGTGACCGACATCCGCGACGTCGGCCTGGCCTACGACCGGTGCATGGACGCCAGGCAGCCGTTCGAGATGACGCTCGGGATGCATCCGAACGACCACATGTTCAGCTTCTACGTCCACACCCCCTCCGGCTTCAGCGTGGAGTACGGCTGGGGCGGCCTGATCATCGACGACGCGACGTGGGAGGTGAAGACGCTCGACAAGCTGCACAGCTGGGGCCACCGTCCCCCGGGCGTCGTCGCCGGGCTGCTGGCCGCCGCGCCCGCGCCGAACGGGGAGGACCACTGATGGCACTCGACGCCAAGGACATCGCGCGCACCGTCCGCACCAAGGACTGGAAGCTGCGCTACTACGAGGCGGGCTCCGGCCGTCCGGTCGTGCTGCTGCACGGCAGCGGGCCGGGCGCCACGGGATGGAGCAACTTCGCCGGCAACATCGAGGCGCTGGCCGAGCACTTCCACGTCTACGCCGTCGACATGCCCGGCTGGGGCGAGTCGGACCCGGCGACCGTCGACCGGCTCGACCACGTCGAGGCGGCGATCCAGTTCCTGGACGCCCTCGGCATCGAGCGGGCCGCGTTCGTCGGCAACTCGATGGGCGGGCAGACCTCGCTACGGTTGGCCACCGAGCACCCCGGCCGGATCTCGCACCTGATCACCATGGGGCCGCCGGTCGGCCGGATCCCCACGCTGTTCGGCGCCGGCGACGGCCCGTCCGAGGGGCTGAAGGTGCTGATCGAGGCGTACCGGGAGGCGAGCCCGGAGAACATGCGCCGGCTCGTCGAGATCATGGTCTACGACAAGGCGCGGTTCGCCACCCCCGAGCTGTGCCAGGCCCGTTCGGACGCCGCCCTCGCCCGCCCCGACCACCTGCGCAACTACGTGGACGGCCTGCCGAAGGGCGCCCCGCTCCCCAAGTGGGTCAAACCCGAGCTGCTGCCGAAGATCCAGGTCCCGACCCTGCTCATCCACGGCCGCGACGACCGCGTCGTGTCGTTCGAGACCTCCCTGTTCCTGCTGGCCAACATCCCGGACAGCCGGCTGGTGCTGCTCAACCGCTGCGGGCACTGGGCGATGATCGAGCACGCCGACGAGTTCAACCGGCTGGTCACCGACTTCATCGCGAACAACTGACCTGAGGGGGCGCGGGCCGCAACCTGCCCGATCTGCGACGCCCTCGTCCCCACGCCGCTCCCGACTCGGCCCGCGTGACGATCACGGACCCTTCGCCGGTGCTGTGTCCGGTCGGACGGACGGGGTGTGGTTTCCTCCACGCGCCCGGCCCCGCCCGAGAACCGGAGACCTAGGACCATGGACGGACCGGAAGCCGCCTCCAGGGGACCAGCGGCCGATGCCGTCCCCATGAGCGCCTGGCAACACTGATCACATGGCTTCCCCCTCCCTCACGAGTGTCGTCGGCGTACGCCCGTTCCTGGTCGGCATGTTCGTCGACGCGCTCGGCAACGGGCTGTACGTGCCCCTGACCCTGCTGTTCATCCACGAGGTGACCGGCCTGCCCATGACGACCGTCGGGCTCGGGGTCACCGTGGCGGCGGTCGTGGGGCTGGCGGCCAACCCGGTGGCCGGGACCCTCATCGACAGGTTCGACGCGCGCCGCGTGCTGATCGCCACGTACGTGCTTCGTGCGGCCGCCTTCGCCGCCTATCCCCTGGTGGACGGGTTCGTGGCCCTGCTCGTCGTCGCCGCCCTGATCGCGGTCGGCGATCGCGCCTACTATCCGGCCTCCGGAGGCCACGTCTCCGCACTGGCGGAGGGCGCGCTCAGGGACCGGCTGTACACCCTGCTCGCCACGGCGAGGAACGTCGCCTTCGGCCTGGGCGGCCTGCTGTCGGCGGGCGTGGTCTCCCTCGCCGGCACCACCGGGTTCGCGGTCGTCGCCCTGATGAACGCGGCGAGCTTCGCCCTGGCGGCCGCATGCCTGACGCTCTCGGGACGGCGCGCGCCCGCACCGCCGCCCCGGAATCCGGGCGGTTACCGGCAGGTGTTCGCCGACCGGCCGTTCCTCACCCTGGTGGCGGCCGAGCAGGCGTACACCCTGATCCACCTCATCCTCCCCGTCGCCCTGCCGGTGTACGCGGTCACGGTGCTCGGCGTCCCGCCGGCCCTGCTGGGCGTCCTCTACGCGATCAACACCGTTCTCGTGGCGGCGGGTCAGCTCCCGGTCCGGCGGTGGCAGCGGCACGCCCGGCGTACGCATGCCATGGCTCTGAGCGGCCTGATCTTGATGGCGGCGTGCGCCGCCTACGCCGCGACCGCGCTGCTGCCCGCCGGGCTCCCGCGCGTCGGCGGGCTGCTCGTCGCCACGCTCGTCCTCACCTTCGGCGAGCTCATGCACACCGTGCCCAGCTGGGCCCTCGCGGCCGCCACCGCACCACCGGCCCTGCGCGGCCGCTACCTGGCGATCTACCAGCAGACCTGGGCGCTCGCGGCGGTCCTCGCGCCCGCCGGCTTCGCGGCCCTGCTCGACACGGCCCCGCTGCTGCTGTGGCTGACGCTGGCAGCCCTCGTCGGGCCGGCCGCACTCGCGCTGCTCCGCCTGGCCCGCCGCCTGCCGCCCGACGCCGTGGCTGCGCCGGAAGCCTGACTCCGGGCGAACCAGGTTCCGGCCCGCCGGCCTGTGTCGTACGCCGCGCCGGCCTGCGCGGACCGCTGGTGGCGGCGCTGTGAAGCCGGACCGGCCGCCGTGAGCTCACGGGGACGCCGCATGCTGGGCGGCGGCCAGTTCGGCGAACGCGACGGCCGCGGGGAGCGGGTCCGCTGGCATGGCGAGAAGGACGGTCCGCTCGACGGCGGGCTCCAGCGGGATCGCGTGCACGCCGCCGAGATGGGCGGGCAGCGACAGTTCGGGGACGATGCTCAGCCCGAGCCCTTCGGCGACCATGGCCAGGATGCTGTTGGTGTCACGCACCCGGTAATGACACTTCAGGCCCGCACCCGCCGCCCGCGCGATCGCCCTGATCAGCGGCTCGCACCCGCCCGTGGACATGATGAACGGGTGCCGCGCCAGCTCGGCCACCGGCAACGAATGGCGGACGCTCAGCTCGTGACCGCTGGGCAGGACGGCCAGTATGCGGTCGGCGGCGAGCGGCCGCGCCACCGCCCCGGCGGGCAGCGAGACCTCGCCGGCCGCGGCCGACACCGTGGCGATGTCGGCTGCCCCGGTCTCCAGCCACTCCAGGACCTCGTGGTCGGAGCCCTCCATCACCGCGAGCCGCACCCGCGGATGCGCCTCGGCGAACCGGCGCAGGATGGGCGGCAGCAGCCGGGCGTTGGCGCTGGGGATGACGCCGACGCGCAGGCTGCCGCGCTCCTGCCCGCGGATCGCGGCCACCTCCTGTTCCAGCGCCTCCGCCTGGGTGAGGATGAGCGTCGCGCGGCGGCACACGGCCCGCCCCGCCGCGGTCAGGCGCACTCCCTGGCTGCCTCTTACCAGCAGCGCCACCCCGAGCTCGCTCTCCAGCGCGCGCAACGCGTGACTGACGGCGGACTGGGTGGTGGCCAGCTCCTCCGCGGCCCTGGTCATGTTGCCGGTCCGCGCGACCGCCTGCAGGATCCTGAGCTGGGCGAACGTCACAGCGCCGCACGCAGCAGACCGGTCACCAAGGGGTGTGGCTCCTCGGGACGCGAGCGTGCCTGCGGCACGAACAGCGTGGCCACGTAGTACGGATGTCCGGGGATCTCCAGCACCCGGGCCTCGCCGTCGCCGTCCACGCCGGTGACCAGGAAGCCGCCGTCGTGCAGGACTGCCTGCCGGCCGGGGGCGAGGCCGAAATTGCAGTAGTACTCCTCCTCGACCTCGGTCCGCCCGTACAACGCGGCCACCCGGGAACCGGAAGCCAGAGCCACGGGCATGGTCCTGCCCGCCAGCGAGCAGGTCAGCTCCGACACGAACAAGGTCGAGGCGTACGGGTCGTACTCGGCGTGCGCGGCGTCCTCATGGCCGAGCACGTGGCGCGCGTACTCGATGACCATGTGCTGGCAGCCGCCGCACGTTCCCAGCGTGGGGACGCCGTGCTCGCGGCCGTGCCGGAGCGCGGCCAGAGCGCCGGACAGGCTGCGGTACGGGCTGCCGGGCGCACACCACAGGACGTCGGCGGCCTTGACCTCGGCCAGGTCGGACTCAAGCGGTTCGGTGGCGAGCCAGCGGACGTCCACCCCGACGCCGAGATGCGCGGCGGCGTGGCGCAGCGCGTCGTCGGTGGCCAGGTGCGGAGGAAACGCCGGATCACGGTCGCCGACGACCGCGACGCGCAGGGATCGGTCCATGGCCCTCACTATGCGACGGCTCTGTCATGAGCACCAATACCGAACCACGCCCCCGCCATGAGCGATCACTCATGCCCACAACGCGACGAGACGCCGCTTCGACGATCTCCTCGGCTGCCCAGCTGCTTAACACTCGCGAGAGACGGGCGGAGGAAGCAGCTCTGGCTGTAAATCGTCAGAGTCTGTGGATTGCGGGTGACTTACAGGGCTCGAAGCCATCGATCGAGGACTGTGAAGTCTTCGTCGGCGAGTCCCCTGTGGGACTCCACGTGGTGGAGGAGGGCCCGGCCGCCGTGGTGCGCGGAGACCCACTCCTTGTCGGCGTCGGTGATCTCGTCGTCGACCCAGGCGAACGGTCGTCCGCCCGCCCAGTCCACCAGGGTCCGGGTTTTCCAGCAGAGCCCGAACCATTGGTCCTCACGTTCGTGCTGTTCGGTTGCCGCTGGCCATCTCACGACGGCCAGCGGCGGCAGGCCGATTCGGGGTGCTATTTCGGCATTTGCCTCCTCTTCCCAAGTTGTCGCCCAGACGAGTTCGCAGGGCAGCGCTGCCAGCCGACTCCCGAGCCGCACCAAGCGCGAGTCCGGCGTAGTACCTCGCGGTACGCGTTGCGGGTTCTCACCGAAGGGGAGAAGTGGGCCGTCGACGTCAAGGAAGAGCAGCGGGCGTTCGGCATGTCCGGTCATGCTCCGCTGACCTCGTCATGTTCCACGAGTACGCCGCGTCCCAAGCGGGCCATGTAGCGGTCAGCCGGCTTCGGCGGGGGCGAGATGGCGGGTGTCGCCGAGGCTGACGACCGTGCGGTTGTGGAAGAAGTCGTCTTCGCGCAGCGTGGTGATGCTGCCCGAGGGCGCACGGAAACTGGCATGGCCGACCGCGTCGATCGGCATCTTGATCCAGGACGTCACGACGCATGTCAGGGAGCCGCCATGAGTCACGATGATCTGGTGTTCGCAGGGACGCTGCAAGATGTCGTCCATGGCCGCGTAGACGCGCCGCGCCAACGCCGCCTTGGTCTCGGCGCCCGCCACGCCCTCGTCGTGCTCCAACCGTTCCCCGACCGCCGGTGGCGGGATGAATCGTCGGTCCAGCCACTCCTGTGGCCTTCCGCCTGCCTCTCCGTAGGACTTCTCCCGAAGTCTGCGGTCCAGGACGGGTTTCACGCCGAACAGTTCGGCGACCTTCTCGGCCGTTTGCCGGGTGCGCTGGAGATCCGAGGAGAACAGCTCCACGTCGGCGCCGTCAGGGATCTGGGCTCGCAGCGCCTGGGCGATGGAGGCTGCCGCGCTGAGGCCGGCCGGCGTCAGCCGCGAATCGTGCCAGCCGCCGACGACCCGCTCGACGTGGTGCGTCGCCTCCGGATGGGTGACGGCGTAGATGGTGCGCATGCGTAGGTCTCCTGTCGGGGCTTCTGAGTGATCTTAAGAGCCCGAGGCCGCCTCCTGACGGTTGTCGCCGCAGGATGTGGAACGGCTCAGCGCGTGCCGCTCGTCAGGACCCGCCGCCGCCTCCGCCGTCGCCCGCGCCGCCTCCAACGTCCCAGCCGCCGCCTCCGCTGTCGTCCGGGGTCCAGCCGACGGAGCCGCACTGGTCGTTTGGGGTGCTGGGGGCGGCCGGGTAGAGGTGGCCGTCCGGGATCGAACGTTTGCTGAGCTCGGCTGACAGGCGCGGGTCGCCGAGGTGGCTCAGTCCGTACAGTGCGAGCGGCACGGCCACGGCGTCGGTCCCGGCCCCGTACGGGTGTGCCCGGCGGGCCTTCTCCAGCTGGTGGCGGCCCGCGCGGCCGAGCCGGACCGGCCGGTTCCTGACGTACAGGGACCGGATCTTCCTGGCAGCCAGCCAGCTGGCGCCGAAGCCGAACAGGGCGGCCACGCTCAGCGGCGGCGACTGCGCGACGATCATGTAGAGCACGTCGGCCCCGGCGGCGACGGCCGCGACCGTGGGGATCAGCTTCAGGACGTCGCGGCAGACGCCGAAGCCGGGCACGCTCCGGGAGTCGACGAGCAGGCCCAGGTCGGCGAGCCGGTCCCTGATCCCGGCGACCTCCGCGCTGTCCGCCAGACGGCGCTTGACCTGGACGACCGGCGAGCTCCTGCGCTCGGCGAGGATCGCGACAAGCCGCTCCTCCACGGGGTATCCCGCCGTCACGGCCCTGGAGACGCGATGGATCTTCCCGCCTCGGGAGACGCGGATCTCCCCTTCCCTGGCCAGCAGCCCGATCGCGGTGTCCGCCACCCGTACGGGACCGCCCGCCAGACAGGCGAGCTCGTAGTGGCCGAGGTCGGCCTCGCGCAGCCCGCCGAGCCGCAGGCGGGCGCGGACGTGCGCCATCTCGGCGGCGAGGACCGTGCCGACGGTGACCGCGCCGAGGAGCACCGCCAACCCTGCGAGGATCACGTCCATGCCCACCTCCCGTGTTGTTGATCAACGCGTGAGGCGGGCACGGAGGTTCCGGCGAGCGCCGCCTACGGCGACAACTGGCCCTCACGGCAAGGCCGGCCGGCCCGTCCGGGCGCCGGCCGGCCGTGCGAGCCGCCGGTCAGGGGTTGTCGTAACCGATCCACTGGATGTACCAGCCGAACTGCTGGGCGGTGCCCGGGGACAGCGCCGACGCGTCACGCCACTGCACGTAGACGCGGAACTTGGTGGCGGTGGCGTCGTAGACGGCGCTGGGGCCGACCAGGTTCCACTGGTTGCCGCCGGTGCCGCTGACGGAGGTGACGTAGACGGGACGCCCGGAGAAGTGCGCGGAGCTGGTGTCGACGTCGATGTAGATGCCGTTGGAGCCGTAAGCCTGCCAGCCCTGTCCGGGGGCGGTCTGACCTGAGGCGATGCGGGCGGTGGGCATCGTGGGGGATCCTTCCGTCCGAGGAGTTCGTCACGCCCAGTATTCGATCCACCACAAAGAGTGTCGAGGTCAGGAATGGTTGGCTGCGCGGGCACAGGAATCGAGCCGGAACAGGGTCTGGCCACGCGCCGGGACCCGTGCGCTCCTACGGCCAGGCCGGCGTGCGGGCCGACGCGGGTGGGCCGGCGTCGGCCTCGTCGGCCTGCTGGTCTGGTGGATCACTCACCGTTGAGCCGGGCGTCCCGCCCCGGTTCGGGGGGCAGGAGGTCGAGCGCGCGGGCCTTGCGCAGCGCCGTGACCCGGTCGTGCACGCCGAGCTTGCGGTACACGTTCTCCTTGTGCTTGTTCACCGTCGCCTCCTTGATGGTGAGCCGGCGGCCGATGGCGTACGCGGTCAGCCCTTCGCCCAGCAGCATCAGCACCGCCATCTCGCGCAGGGTGATCCCGTGCTCGGCCGGGTCCGCGAGCGCGGGCAGGCGGAAGACGGCCTTCTCGTGCGCCTCGACCGTGTCGAGGAGCGAGCGCGCGAGAGCGGCGTACTCCAGGTCCCGGTCGCTGTAGCCGGTGCCGTCGCGGCTCATGATGACGCCGCGGATCTGCCCCGGACGGGCGTCCAGGGGCAGGGCGAGCTGGCGGTCGATGCCGATCGCCGCCCGGCCCGCGTGGTAGGCCTCGCTCTTCCACCAGTCGCCGTCGGCGACGTCGTCCATGGCCAGCGGGGTGCGGTCGCCGGTCCTGGCGTAGTGGCGGAGCAGCGGGTGCGCCCGCATGTGGGAGTGGATGAGGGCGTCCAGCGGCGCCTGGTGCAGCCAGTCGGGCGAGCCGGTCAGCGCGTGCCCGGTGCCCGCCGTCCAGTCCAGGTCGATGAGCACCGCCAGGTCTCCCGGCAGGTCCTTCGTCAGTCGTTCCATCAGCAGCGGCCAGACGCGTACGGGCTTTCTCGTCGTGAGGATGTCCATCGCCAGGTCGTGAATGCGTCGGCCATCGTCCCTGAACAATGACGTCATGGGCGCATTGTGCATGAACGGCTACCATCCGGCACAGCGATTCGGAAGTACGTACTTCTTCGTATTCATCGGCCCGGCCGGCCGGCGGGACAGTGGGGGTGCCGGTCTCCGTCGGCGGATACGCGGGCGCGACTGGAGTACGGCGGTTTTTCGTCCTATCGTGACCAGGTGATGACGTTCCGTATCACTCTGGCTCCAGGCGGTGCGACCCGGAAGGAGTGACAGATGCCGTTCGACGACTACCAGCGGGAGAGCTCGCGGCGGATCGACCACCAGCGGGACATGGTTCGGCGCTCCACGGACGAGTCGTCGCGCCGGCGCAACCGCGACGACTGGCGGGCCCGCCGCGACGGCGGCGGCGACGAGCTGAGCCTGGGGACGCAGATCATCCTCGCCGTCGTCGCCCTGGCGGTCTTCTTCCTCGTGGTGTACCCGGAGTTGCCCCACCACTGAGATGTCCGGCTCGGACCCGAGAGCGGAGGGTGGACGCATGTCGGCACAGGACGACGAGGGCTTCGACCGGGCGCTGGCCCTGTACCGGGCGGGACGGACCGCCGAGGCCCGGGACGTGCTCCTGGAGGTGGTCGCCGAGTTCCCCGGCGATCGGGTCTGCCGGTACTCGCTCGGCGTGTGCCTGAACGAGCTGGGCGAGTGGCGCGAGGCGGAGCGGCACCTCGGCGTGGTGGTGGCGGCCGAGCCCGCGCACCACCTGGCCGCCTACGAGCTGGGCGTGGCGCTCCAGGAGCAGGGCAGGCCCGCCGAGGCCGCGGTCGCCTTCCGCCAGTCGCTGGCGGGGGACGTGGTGAAGGACGTGCACAGCCGCCTGGCAGCCTGCCGGACGGCCGACGGCCCCGCCACGGGCCACCCGCCGCACCAGCCCGCCACCCCGGAGCCGCCCGGGGGGTCGCTGCCCCCGGTGGCCGCCGTGCCGCGTCAGGTCGTGGTCCCGGACGATCCCGCGCACGCCGCCGCCCTGGAGTACACCCGCACCGTCGCGGCGGGGGTCACGCCGTACCGCACCTTGGCCGACGACCTGGACGAACGGGCCGTCTACGACATCGGCCAGGAGGTGTGGTCCACCAGGACGCGGACCCGGCACCTTGCGCTCACCCCGCTCGTGGCCACGGCGCTGGCGCTGTCCGGCTCGGTGCTGCGGGTGCCGCTGCTGGTCGTGGCGCTCGGGCTGTACGCCGTGGCCGCCTGGGTCGCCGCCGTCGTCTCCGCCCGGGTGACGTCGTACGTCTTCCACCAGCGCCGCGTCGACGTGGCCCAAGGCGTCAGGGACCGGGGCAAGCAGGTGATCCTGTACGCCTCGATCACCCAGGTCCGTTACGTCCGCACCCTGTCCTCCTACCTGACGAACACCGCCTCGCTGGAGCTGACCTACATGCTCGGGACGGAGAAGGAGTCGATCGTCCTGGCCGGGCTCGGCAGGCCGGGCCAGGTCGACAAGCTCTACCGGGAACTGCAGGGGCCGGTCGTGCGCGAGCGCCGCGCCATGAAGAAGATCCTCTTCTAGGGGCCGGCGGATGCGCTTCTTCGCCCGCGCCAACCTGGTGATCGCCGTGCTGATCGCGGCGGCGCTGGTCGTCCCCCGGATCGGGTTCGACGGGCCGGCCGTCCCCGGGCTCGGCCTGCCCAGGCTGCCGTTCCTGGAGGCCGACGAGCCGATCAGGAAGAACGCGTCCGGGCCGCCGCCGTGGACGATCCACGGGTACGGCTGGCGCTTCACGGTGGAGCGGACCGCCCGGACGGTCAGCAGATGGATGGGGAGGACCAGGCCGTCGATCGTCGTCACCGCGTACGTGACCCGGGAGGAGCGGCAGTTCGCCTCCCGGATGATCTACCGCATCAGCGACCGGGCGAGCGGCAGCGAGCTCGCGTCGGTGCCGTTCCAGGGCGGCGGGGACGGCGACCCGCCGCTCGGTCAGCGCAGCAAGCTCGTGTTCACGGTGTGGGACACCTCGCCGCGGGCGTCCCGCCTCACCGTCACCCTGCACGATTTCCATTGGCCGGACGGGCGTGACCTGGTCCTCGACGAGGTCCGGGTCCCGGCGTCCTGAGCGGGCCGGGAGGCCGACATGATCGTCGACGTGGTGCGTGCCGCGATCTCCGTGATGCAGGTCGTCCAGGCGGTGCCGCCCCGGCCGCCGGGGTCGGGCCTGCGCAGGAAGCTGATCGCCGCGCTCGTGGAGCAGGCCGGCGAACTGCGGCCGGAGCCCGCCGAGCAGTCGCTGGCCGAGGCGTTCGCGACCTGGATCGAGCTGGCGGCCAGGCGGGAGGCCGATCCCGCGGCGGTCGGGCCCCGGCCGTACGCGCACGCGGCGGCCATCCTGGCCGCCGAGCTGGACCTCGCACTGGCGGCCGGGACGCCGGGGTCCGAGCCGGGCGACACCGTCGCGCGGGCCGGCCTGTTCACCCGGCCATGACGGACCCCCTGCCGCAGGCCCTGCGGGACGCCCTGCACCAGGCCGCCGACGTGCTGCGCGGCGTCGACGACGCGGCCCGCAGAGCCGACGACGCCCTCCAGCACGTGGTCAACGTCTTCACGGTGCCCAGCTTCCTGATGAACACCGACTTCGACAGGCTCGGCGGCAGCGCCCACGGCCTGGGCTCCACCGGCCCGTTCGCCTTCCCGCCGCTGAACCAGGCGATCAGCGGCTACGGCCTGTTCGCCGGCGCGCGCGACACCTGGAACGGCGGCGTGAAGCTCGGCACGGGGCTGGGCGGCGGAAACGGCGAACAGGTGCTCGACGGCGCCGCGACCGCCGCCACCGGCCTCGCCGGGGTCTACTCCGCCACGCTGGGGCTGCTGGACGTCACCACCCCGGCCGGCGCGCTGGTCGGCGCCGCGCTGGCGGGCTACGGCGTGGGCACCACGGCGATCAAGGGCATCGAGGCGGCCACCGGCCACGACGTCGCCCACGACCTCGGCGACCTCCTCTTCCGGGCGGTCCACGGCAGCGCCGGCGAGGCCGCGTTCACCCTGCCCTCCGACGTCGCGCCGCCGCTGCACGCGCTGCCCGACGTGGCCGGGCCCGCCGCGGAAGACCGTCATCACCCCTCGGCCCCGCTGACGCCGCACGGGATCGTCGAGTTCCAGGGCGGATGGTGGTACGAACCGGGCAGCGCCTGGCACGCGATCTCCTCGACCCCGGTCCCCGGCGCGATCACGCACACCGAGGGCGGCTACCGGGACGCCGCCGGCGCCTGGCATCACGTGTCGGCGAGCGACCCGCCCGGCACCGCGGGGTCGGGCTGGCGCGGCCCGGAGGGCACCTGGCATCCCATCGGCCCGGACGGCCACACGATCGCGGGCGCCCAGAGCGTCGTCAACCTGGACTGGACGCAGGACGCCGCCGGCTCCTGGCACCCCGTCCCGCCCGCCGGGCCGATCTCGCCCGACGCCGGGGGCGGCACGCCGGGGGTCGAGCCGAACGCGGCCTGGTTCCTGGGGCACGACGGCGCCTGGCATCCGCTCCCCGCGCACGACGGGACGGCCGGCGACGGCGGCCAGAGCGGGACGACGGAGCTGGTCTCGGCCGCCTACCAGTCGCCCGACGGCGGCTGGCACCCGCTGCCCGGCTCCCAGCCCGAGACCCCGGCCGCGGCGTCCGGTGACACCGGCCATGCCCATGGCGGTCCGGACGCGGCGCAGCAGGCCCAGGCCGGAGCGATTCAGCAGCACGACGAACCGGCGCAGGCCGCCGCCGTCCAGCCGGACGGGGGCGTCCCGGCGACCGGCGGACCGGCGGCGCAGGGCGGCGACGGCGGCTCAGAGTCGGCGGCCGGCCATGTGTCGGGCTTCTGACCGACACATGGCACGCTGCGCGCCGGGCTTCAGGCGGGCGGGGTGTAGCCGCGTGCCGGGTTTCAGGCGGGCGGGGTGTAGCCGCGGGAGCGGACGAAGTCTCCGGTGAGCTCGGTGAAGGCGCGGGCGGCGGCGCTGCGGTAGGCGCCCTCGCGGTGCAGCAGGGTGACGGTGCGGCTGGGCAGCGGCGGGTCGAGCGGGACGGGCGTGAGGTGCGGGTGGCCGTCGGCGATGGCGTCGGGCAGGACGGTGGCCAGCGGGGTGCGGCGCACGATCTCGGTGAGTGCCTGGATGGAGTTGGCCTCGACCGCGATGCGGGGGGCGGCCCGGTGTCGGGCGAAGTAGGCGTCGATGTGGCCCCGGGTGGCGAAGTCGCCGCTGAGCAGGGCGAGCCGTTCGTCCTTGAGCGCGCGCACCGGCAGGGGGGCGGCCAGCGTCCGGGCGTGCGGGGTGCCGGTGACGAGGCTGAGCGTCTCGGTGAACAGCGCGGTGGGGGTGACGCCGGGCAGGTGGGGGCCGGCGAAGGCGATGCCGAGGTCGAGGTCGTCGGCGAGCAGGGCCGCTTCCATGCGGTCCTGGGGCATCTCGGTCAGCGTGAGGTCGACGGCCGGGTGGCGCGCGTACAGCTCGGCGGTGAGCGGGCCGACCAGGTAGGCGGTGAAGGTGGGGGTGACGCCCAGCCGCAGGTGGCCGCGGGAGAGGTCCTGGACGTCGTGCACGGCGCGTTCGGCGGCGGCCAGGTCGCGAAGCGCGCGCCGGGCGTGGTCGGTGTAGACGGCCCCGGCGTCGGTGAGCCGTACCGCGCGGCCGGTGCGGTCCAGCAGTTGCACGCCCAGGGTCCGTTCCAGCTGCCTGATCTGCTGGGAGAGCGTGGGCTGCGAGATGTGCAGCTCCTCGGCGGCGCGGGTGAAGTTGCCGTGTTCGGCCACGGCGAGCAGGTAGCGCACGTGACGCAGTTCCAGAGCGGCCATGGACGAACTATAGACGAGAGCAATGGGTTCCAGGCGGAACGCCTCTTGGACACTATAGGGCCAGGTCATGCATGCTGGATGTCAGCAGCCCACAAGGGCCGGCCACCGCCGAAGGGAGTGACCATGCAGGACCTCGCCGAGGGCGTCGCCCGTTTCCAGCGGGACGTCTTCCCGGCCAAGGCGGAGCTCTTCGCCCGTCTGGCCACGCAGCACACACCGCACACGCTGTTCATCGGCTGCTCCGACGCCCGCGTCGTCCCCGAGCTGATCACCGGCACCGAGCCGGGTGACCTGTTCGTCATCCGCACCGCCGGCAACCTGGTGCCCGCCTACCGTCCCGAGGCCGACGGGGTGGCCGCGAGCATCGAGTACGCGGTCGCCGCACTGGGCGTGCGGGACGTCGTCGTCTGCGGCCATTCGGCGTGCGGCGCGATGACCGCGCTCGCCGAGGGGCACGACCTCAGCGGCGCCCCGACCGTCGCCGCCTGGCTGCGGCACGCGGACGCCGCCCGGGCCCGCACCGCCGCCCGCGGTGACGTGCCGGCCCTGGTGCGGCAGAACGTGCTCGCCCAGCTGGCGAACCTGGCCACCCACCCGTCGGTCGCCCGCGCGCTGGCGGCGGGGAAGGTGACCCTGCACGGCTGGGTCTACGACATCCCGACCGGCCGCGTCGAGGACCTGACCGCCGCGGGCGCCGCGCTCACGGCCTGACCGGGCCCCGCGACTCTCGTCCGACACCACCTGACGAGCCCGACACCACCTGAAGAGAAGGACGTACCGACACATGGTGCACGCACAGTTCGACCCCACCGCCCGCCAGGCCCTGGCCGCCGCCGCCGTCGAGGCCAAGATCAGCAAGGACCTGTCCTGGCAGCAGATCGCCGACGCCGCCGGCCTGTCGGTGGCCTTCACCACCGCCGCCGTCCTCGGCCAGCACCCGCTGCCGGAGAGCTCCGCCCGGGCCGTGGCCGACCTGCTGGACCTCGGCGAGGACGCGGCGACGCTGCTGCAGACCATCCCGATCCGCGGCTCGATGCCGGACCGGATCCCGACCGACCCGACCATGTACCGCTTCTACGAGATGCTCCAGGTCTACGGGACGACCCTCAAGGCCCTGATCCACGAGCAGTTCGGCGACGGCATCATCTCCGCGATCAACTTCCGGCTCGACGTGAAGAAGGTCGCCGACCCCGAGGGCGGCGAGCGCGCCGTCATCACCCTGGACGGCAAGTACCTGCCGACCAAGCCCTTCTGACCGCCCGGCCACTTCCGGAGGACCTTCATGGACTTCGTCCAGCGCACCATCGACCTCGCCCGCCAGAACGTCGCCGAGGGCGGCCGTCCGTTCGCGACCGTCATCGTCAGGGACGGCGAGCTCCTGGCGGAGAGCGCCAACAAGGTCGCCCAGACCGGCGACCCGACCGCCCACGCGGAGATCCTCGCCATCCGCGACGCCTGCACCAGGCTCGGCACCGAGCACCTGACCGACGCCACCATCTACGTGCTGGCCCACCCCTGCCCGATGTGCCTGGGGGCGCTGTACTACTGCTCCCCGGCCGAGGTCGTCTTCCTCACCACCCGCGACGCCTACGAGCCCCACTACGTGGACGACCGCAAGTACTTCGAGCTGGGCACCTTCTACGACGAGTTCGCCAAGCCCTGGCAGCAGCGCCGGCTGCCGATGCGCCACGAGCCGCGCGCGGACGCCGTCGAGGTGTACCGGTTCTGGCAGGAGCGCAACGGCGGCGAACGCCGCGTCGCGGGCGCGCCCACCACCGCGTAGGGCGCTGGCGCAGCCGTCAGCCCGGCCCGCCGCTCCCGTCCAGCGAGAGCGGGCCGAGGTCGGCGGCGGTCCTGGCCAGCGCGCGGACGGCGGGACCGTCGGCGGTGGACGACCAGACCAGGGCGAACCGGAGCGCCGGGGCGTCGTGCAGCGGCACGAAGACGACGCCCGGCGGCCGGTTGTAACGGGCGGCGATCTCGCCCAGCGGATGGACGCACTGCCCGGCGGCGACCAGGGCCAGGATCTCGTGGAACGTCCGCGCGACGGGCCCGCGCGGGATGCGGCGGCCCAGCGGCGTGCGGGTGGGCACCATGGACGCCACCCAGTACTCCGGGGCGGCGGGGCCCAGATCGACGACATGCTCGTCGGCCAGGTCCTCCAGCGACGCGCCGCCCCGCCCGGCGAGCGGATGCCCGGCCGACACCGCCAGCACCCGCCCGGTTTCGAGCACGGTGGGGCCGACGGTGAGGTCGGGTTCGGCCACCGGCAACCACAACACGTGCGCGTCGGCGTCCCCGGCGCGCAGGGCGGCGAACGGATCGCCGCCGGTGACCTCGCTGAACCGCACGTCGGCGCCGGGATGGCGGGCGCGGAAGGCGTCGACGAGCGGGCGCAGCTCGTAGCCGGCGTGGCCGAACACGCCCAGGCGCAGCGTGCGGCCCGCGCCCACCCCCGCGGCCTCGGCCCGGGCCAGCCCCTCCTGGAGCAGGTCGTAGGCCTGCCGCAGATCCTCGCGCAGGCGGCGGCCGACCGGGGTCAGGGCCACGCGCCGGCTGGTGCGGTCGAACAGCGCCACGCCGAGACGCCGTTCCTGCCTGCTGATGGCCTGGCTCACGCGCGCCTGCGAGACGCGCAGCCGCTCGGCGGTACGGCCGAAGTGCAGTTCCTCGGCGAGCGTCAGGAAGATCTCGATGTCCCTCAGCTCCACGGATAACCCCCATGTTATGGATCGCCCCACGAACCCTACCTTGTTCGGCCTCCGACCTGCCTCGATGCTGGACGCACCACCTGAGCGAGAGGAGATCCACATGACCGACCTGCAAGCCGTGGCCGACCGCGTCGAGATCGAGGCGCTGCGCGGCGAGCTCACCGACGCGGTGATGACCCGCGACTACGACCGCGTCGAATCCCTGTTCACGCCCGGCGGCGTCATGCGATGGCCGCACATCGGCAGGGAGTTCGCCGGCCGGGAGGCGATCCGCGCCGGGATCGAGTGGGGGCAGGGCCTCTGGGAGTTCTTCGTGCAGAACGTCCATCCGGGCGTCATCCGGATCGACGGCGACACCGCGACCGGCCGGGCCTACATCCACGAGTTCGGGCGGCTGCGCGACGGCGGCTCGCACGCCAACCACGCCCTCTACCACGACCGCTACGAGCGCACCGGAGACGGCTGGAAGTTCGCCGAACGCGTCTACGAGGTCAGGTACCTCGACGCCAGCCCGCTGCCGGGCTCGGCCCCCGCCGGCGACCAGGAGCGCCCGGCATGACGACCAGCCTTCGCGCCCTGACCGGCGACTACGTCCTCGACCAGGCCCGCACCCGGATCGGCTTCGTCGCCCGGCACACCGTCGGCCCCGCCGTACGCGGGCAGTTCGACCGGTTCGCGGGAAGCGGCCACCTGGACGGCGACGACCCGTCCAGGTCGCGCATCGAGCTCACCGTCCAGGCGGGCAGCGTCCAGACCCGCAACCCGCAGCGCGACCGGTACCTGCGCGGCAAGTACCTCAAGGACGCCGACCACCCGCTGATCACCTTCACCTCCACCCGGGTGGAGCGGACCGGCGAGACGGCCTTCCAGGTCACCGGGGACCTGAGCATCCGCGGCGTGCGCAACCCGATCACCCTGGAGCTGGAGCTGACCGGCGACGGGGACGACCTCCGGCTGCAGCTCAAGGACGGCGTCACGATCGACCGCGCCGACTGGGGCGTGAAGTGGAACGCCGCCGCCGGGCTCGTCGCCAGGAAGGTGGCGCTGGAGCTCGACCTGGCCGCGGTCCGGCGGCCCTGACGGCACGGACGCGCCGGGCGCCCGGTCACCGGCCGAGCTGCTGGGCCAGGCCGACGACGATGCCCTCGGGGCCGCGGACGTAGCACAGCAGGTAGCTGTCCTCGAACCGCTCCAGCGTGCCGACGAGCTCGGCGCCGTGCCGGCGCAGGCGGGCGACGACGTCCTCGACGTCGTCGACGGCGAACATGACGCGGCGGATGCCCAGCGTGTTCGCCGGCGGGTCCGCCGGCTCGGGACGGATCGGCTTCGGCGTGTGGAACATGGCCAGCTCGATCCCGCCGGCGGCGCCCGGGATCCGCAACATCGCGACCTCCTGCCGGACGCCGTCGAGCCCGATGACCCGCTCCGCCCAGCGCCCCTCGATCGGCCCCCTGCCCTCCAGCTCCATGCCGAGTTCGAGGAAGAACGCGATCACCGCGTCAAGGTCTTCGACGACGATGAGCACGTTGTCCATCCGCTGGATCGCCACGCCGGGCCTCCTTCGTCAAACGCGGCCGCTCGCCGGCCGCCGATGTTCCCAGGACGGAGCCGGCGCCGCGTTCTCGACACGCCGCCGGCGAAATGCCGGTCCCAATTTGCCCCCCGGACGGGCCGCCCACCAGATGCGGATGTCATCAGGCGGCCCATGAATCCTGCAGGCCCGCCGGTCAGGCGGCCGCCAGCGGGCCGAAGAACGCCCGCACGTCCGCCACCAGCAGCTCCGGCACCTCCAGCGCCAGGTAAGCGCCGCCGCGGTCGAGCTCGGTCCAGCGCCGGACGTCGGCGTCCCGCTCGGCGAAGCGGCGGATCGTCACGTCGTCCTTGGCCAGCAGCACGGCCGTGGGGACGGTCACCCGCGGCTTGGGGGCGTAGGCGCCCGGGTCGTGGCCGAGCTCGTAGTAGAGGTTGGCGACCGACCCCGCGGTCGCGGTGAACCACATGAGGCTCACGTCGGTCAGCACCCGGTCGCGGGAGAAGGCGTCCTCGGGCAGCTCGGCGCGGGAGTCGGTCCACTCCTTGAACTTCTCCACGATCCAGGCGAGCTGGCCCACGGGCGAGTCGGTCAGCCCGTAAGCGAGGGTCTGCGGGCGGGTCGACATGATCTGGTTGAACCCCAGGCCCTCCTGCATGAAGGTCTGCATGATGCCCAGGCGGCGCTGCTCGTCGGCGGTGAATGCGCCCTCGTCCGGCGAGGGGACGGCGACCCAGGCGTTGACGTGCACGCCGACCATCCGCTCGGGCGCCTGGCGGGCCAGCTCCAGGGCGAGGTTGGCGCCTCCGCCGCCGCCCTGCGCGCCGTACCGGTCGTAGCCGAGCCGGGACATCAGCTCGGCGAAGGCCGCCGCCGTGCGCGGGACCGTCCAGCCGGGCCCGGTGACGTAGCCGGACAGGCCGACCCCCGGGCAGGACGGCACCACGAGGTGGAAGTCGCGCGACAACTCGTCGAGCACGTCGAGGAAGCCGATCGTGCCGCCCGGATTGTCGGGCAGGAGCAGCAGCGGCAGGGCGGCGCCGGAGCTCGACCTGATGTGGAAGAAGTGGACGTCCTGCCCGTCGATCTCGGTGACGAACTGCGGATGCCGGTTGTACTCGGCCTCCGCCGCGCGCCAGTCGAAGTCGTTGAGCCAGTAGTCGGCCAGGCCCTTGAGGTAGTCCAGGGGCACGCCGCGGCTCCAGCCCTGCCCGGCGATCTCCCGGGCCCACCGGGTGCGGCGCAGGCGTTCGTGCAGGTCCTCGAGGTCGGCCTGAGGAATGTTCACGCTGTACGGCTTCATGTCGACCAACGGTAGAGAGCGCCCGAAAGATCAGCATGAGTCATCGCATAGGTAATGTCTGGCCCATGTTGCGGGGGCGGGAACACGAGTTGACGATCATCGACGGACTGCTGGACGGCGCCCGGGAGGCGGTCAGCGGCGCCCTGGTCGTCCTGGGGGAGCCGGGCATCGGCAAGACCGCGCTGCTCGGCCACGCCGACGTGAGCGACGCGCACGTCCTGCGGACGACGGGCATCGAGGCCGAGGCGGAGTTGCCGTTCAGCGCCCTGCACCTGCTGCTCAGGCCGGTGCTCGGCCGGTTGGAGCACATCCCGGACCGGCAGGCGGCCGCCCTGCGCGGCGCCTTCGGGCTGGGCGAGAACGGCGCGGGGGACCGGTTCCTCATCGGGCTGGCGGTCCTGTCGCTGCTGTCGGAGCTGGCCGAGAACGGGCCGGTGGTCTGCCTGGTAGACGACGCCCAGTGGCTGGACCACGCCTCGGCCGAGGCGCTGCTGATCGCGGCGCGCAGGCTGGCGGCCGAGGGCGTGGTCATGGTGTTCGCCGCGCGGCCCGGTTTCGAGGCCAAGGGGCTGCCCGTGCTGGAACTGTCCGGCCTGGACGAGCCGGCGTCCGCCGCACTGCTCGACTCCGCCGGCCCGGCCCTGCCCGACGCGGCCCGCCGCCGGATCCTCACCGAGGCGGCCGGCAACCCGCTGGCGCTCATCGAGCTGCCCAAGTCGCATGGCCCCGCCGGCGAGCCCTCACTCACCGCCCGTCTGGAGGTGGCCTTCGCCGCCCAGGCCGACGGGCTGCCGGCCAGCGCCAAGGTCCTGCTCCAGGTCGCCGCCGTCGACGGCACCGGCGAGCCGGGCGTCGTCCTGGCCGCCGCCGGGACGCTGGGCAGCACCCCGGAGGACCTGGAGCACGTGCTCGCCGCCGGGCTGGTCGTCTGGGGCGAGGGCAAGCGGCTGAGGTTCCGCCACCCCCTCGTGCGCGCGGCCGTCCGGCAGCGCACGCCACTGGCCCGGCAGCTGACCGTGCACCACGCGCTCAGCCAGGCCCTGGACCGCACCGCGGACGCCGACCGCAGCGCCTGGCACCTGGCCGCCGCCACGCTGGCCGCCGACGAGCGGGTCGCGGCCCGGCTGGAGTCGGCCGCCGACCGCGCACGCTCCCGCAGCGGGTACGCGGCCGCCGCGGCGGCCTACGAGCGCGCCGCCGCGCTGAGCCCGGAGCTCGGGGACCGCGCGCGCAGGCTCACGCTCGCCGCCGAGGCGACCGAGTTCAGCGGCCGCTTCGACCGGGCCAGGACCCTGGCCGAGGACGCCGGCGATCCCGGCGCCGGGCTGACCTCCCGGCTGATCCGGGTGCGCGCCTGCTCCGACTACGGAGAAGGGCATCTCGCCGGCGCGCACGCGATGTTGTCGGCGGGCGTCGACCACCTGGCGGTCACCGATCCGCGCTCGGCCGCCTGGCTGCTGCTCGACGCCGCGTCCATGATCTGGTTCGACGGCGACCGCGACATGGCCTGGCGCACCGCCGAGCAGCTCGACGCGCTCCAGCTGCCGCCGGACGACGAGGTCGTCCCGGTGCACCGGCTGTCGCGCTGGTTCATCGCCATGGCGCTCGGCCGTCCGGCCGACGGGCTGCCGCCCCTGGCCGAGGTGGCGGAGTCGGCCCGCGCGCTGGCGAAGGCCGACCGCCGCGGGCTGCTGCTGATCGGCGGCCTGGGCCTGGCCGAGTACGACGCCCGCACCCACATGCTGGCCGCCGCGGCCACCGCCACGATCCGGGCCGAGGGCATGATCGGCCTGCTGCCGCAGGCGCTGACGTTCCTCTCCCGGGTCGAGTACGCGCGCGGCCGGCACGCCGAGGCGCGCAGCCTGGCCACCGAGGCCGTGGCCATCTCCGCCGACACCGGCCAGCCCGCGTGGGCGCGCCAGGCCGCCGGGCTGCTGGACCGGTTCGCGGCCGTCCGCGGCGAGGCGCTCGACCCGGCCACCGCCCACCCGGGCGCGCTCGCCCTGCTGGACCTCGGTGCAGGACGTTCCGAGCAGGCCCTGCTCAGCCTGGAGTCGCTGGTCTACGGGCGCTCCCGCAACCGCATCGACGCCATGCACCACGTGCCCGACCTGGTCGAGGCCGCGCTGCGCAGCGGCAGGATCGCCCGCGCCGCGGAGCCGTTCGCCCGGCTGGAGTCGTGGGCGGCGACGCTGGGCCAGCGCTGGGCCGACGCCCTGGTGCTGCGCTGCCGGGCCCTGCTGGACACCACCGGCGACCCCGGCGCGCACTTCCGCGCCGCGCTGGCCGCGCACGAGCGGCCCTTCGACCGCGCGCGCACCGAACTCCTGTACGGGGAGTGGCTGCGCAGGGCCCGCCACACCGGCGAGGCCCAGGAACGGTTGCGGGCCGCGCTGGAGGTGTTCGAACGGCTCGGCGCCGAACCCTGGGCCGAGCGGGCGCGTACCGAACTCGGCGCCACGGGCTGGAGCGCGCCCCGCCGCACCGGCGCGGACCGGTTCGCGCGGCTCACCCCGCAGGAACGGCAGATCGTGCAGCTGGCCGCCACGGGGCTGTCCAACCGGGACATCGCCGCGCACCTGTTCCTGAGCCCGCGCACGGTGGGCCAGCACCTGTACAAGGCCTTCCCCAAGCTGGGCGTCACCGCCCGCGGCCAGCTCACCGATCTCACGCTCGACGAATGAGCCCGTGGCAGCCGCCGGCCCCTCCGGCGGGGGTTCGGGCGAGCGGCGGTCTTGACCGGCGTGCCCGCACGGGGAAAGATCCAGGACTCGTGACCGAACCCACGCTGCGCCCGGTCGGGCGCGTCGAGTCGACACTGACCGATCGCACGGCGGCGCCCCGGCAGCCCGACGAGGGAGCCCCCGACGCCTGGCTGGTCTTCGACGACCGGTACGCCCCCGCCCTCGACGGCCTGACCCCGGGCACCGACGTCCTGCTGCTCACCTGGCTCGACCGGGCCGACCGCGACACCCTCGCCGTCCACCCGCGTGGCGACGCCGCCCGGCCGCTCACCGGCGTCTTCGCCACCCGCGCCCCCGACCGGCCCAACCCGATCGGCCTGCACACCGTGCACATCCTGGCCGTCGAGGGCCGGCGGGTGCACGTCCGCAACCTGGAGGCGCTCGACGCGACCCCGATCCTCGACGTCAAGCCCCTGCTCACGCCCGACCGCTGACCGCGGGGCCACCCTGCGCTAGCCCTGGTCGTCGGCGGCCGCCGGGCGGGGCCGGGGGTGGCCGGGGCGGACGAGACCGGCGTCGTACGACACCACCACCACCTGCGCCCGGCTGCTCAGCCCCAGCTTGGCCATCAGCCGGTTGAGATGCGTCTTGACCGTGCCCTCGCTCACCGACAGCCGCTCGGCGATCTCCTTGTTCGACAGCGCGTGGCCGACCAGCCGCAGCACCTCCGTCTCGCGGCCGGTGAGCCGGTCGAGGGCGGGGGAGGGGAGCGGAGCCGGCGGCTCGGTGAACGCCTCGATCAGCCGTCTGGTCGCGGCCGGGGCCAGCAGGATGTCGCCCGCCGCGACCGTGTGGATGGCGGCGATCAGGCGTTCGGGCGGGGTGTCCTTGAGCAGGAACCCGCCGGCGCCCAGGCGCAGCGCGTTGTAGACGTACTCGTCGAGGTCGAACGTGGTCAGGATGAGCACCTTGGGCGGCGGGTCGTGCGCGGCGGCCAGGATGCGCTCGGTCGCCGTCAGGCCGTTGATGCCGGGCATCCTGATGTCCATGAGGATCACGTCGGGCCGCAGCGTGGCGGCCAGGCGCACGGCCTCCTCACCGTCGGCGGCCTCGCCCACGACCTCCAGGCCCGCGGCGCGCAGCAGCGCGGCCAGACCCGCACGGATGAGCACCTGGTCGTCGACGACGAGGACTTTGATCTCGCACCTGCTTCACGGTCGTCACGGCGGCCGGTCGTCGGCGCCGGGCACGGGGATCGGGAAGCTCGCCAGCACCTCGAACCCGCCCCCGGGCAGCGGCCCGGCGGTGATCGACCCCTGGTAGAGCCTGACACGTTCAGTCATGCCGATCAACCCGTGGCCGCCGGACGGCCCGTCCTCCGCCTGGACGGCGGGGCCGTCGTTGCTGACGCGTAACGTCAGCGTGGCCGGACCGTAGCCGATGTGGATCTCGACCCGGCCGGGGGCGGCATGCTTGAGCACGTTCGTCAGCGACTCCTGGACGATGCGGTAGGCGCACAGGTCGAGGCCGGACGGCAGCGGCCGGGCCCGGCCCTCGACCACGAGCTCGGTGGCAACGCCCGCCCCGCGCATGCGCTCGACCAGCGGATCGAGGGCCAGCAGGCCCGGCGCGGTGGCGTAGAGGCCCTCGTCGTCGTCGTGGGCCTCGATGCGCAGGATCGACAGCAGCCGGCGCATCTCGGTCAGCGCCTCGTGGCTGGTGTCGGCGATGACGCCCAGCGTGGCGTGGGCGGTGGCCGGGTCGCTCAGCGCCACGTAGCGCCCCAGCCCGGCCTGTACGGAGATGACCGACATGTGGTGGGCGACGACGTCGTGCAGCTCGCGGGCGATGCGCACCCGTTCGCGGGTGACCGCCCGCCGGGCGGCGGCGCCCTGCTCCGCGCGCAGCTGCGCGGCCAGGTCGGCGAGCTGCGCGGTGCGCTCCGACAGCAGCCGCACGCTGGTGCCCGCGCCCGCCCCGCAGGCCGCCACGATGCACGACTGCGCGGCGGCCGACCACAGCGCGACGCCGGGCTGCTGCGCCGAGGCGTAGGTCCACTCGAAGACGATCAGCACCGCACCGCCCGCGCACCACGCCCACGACCGGTGGGCGGCGACGGAGTAGAGCGCCACCAGCGGCCCGATGCTGTTGAGCCCGAGGTGGTAGCCCAGCACGTGGTAGAGCAGCGAGGCGCCCACCGACACCAGCAGCACCGTCACGGGCGTCACCCTGCGCAGCGCCAGCGGCGCGTTGACCAGCAGGGTCAAGGTCATCGACAGGGCGTCGCCCGGCCGGCCCCGGCCCGGCTCGAACATCTCCCACAGCCAGGTGCCGACGACGAGCGTCAGGGCCACGGCGCCGTCGAGCAGCAGCGGGTGGACCGCGAACACCCGCCGGACGATGGACGGGGCGGTGAAGGGCACCCGTCACGCTAACCCCGGCACCACCCCCGGCGCATCAAACCGGGGGTGGACATCGACTGCCGCGGAAGTTGCAGACGCCCGCGTCCCGCCCGGGACTGAACTGCGGCTGGCCGAGCAGTTCGAGGCCACGCTGGGCGCGCTGCCCGAGACCGACGGCGTCGAGCGGACGCTGCTGCTCGGCGGCCTGGCGCAGGAACTGTACAACGGCAGCGACGACGACCCGCGAGGCCTGTCGCTGTCGGTCGAGGCCGTCGCGATGGCCCGCCGGATCGCGGACCCGCACCTGCTCATGCGGGCGCTGAACGCGCGCGCGTTGTCCGTGCCGCAGGCGACCCACCTCGCCGAGCTCATGGAGATCGCCGAGGAGCTGCACGTCCTGGCCGCGCGGACCCGGACGCCGGGCCTCGAGCTGCTCGCCCACATGATGGACACCCACCACCGGCTGGAGCTGCACGACCTGGCCGGCGCCGACCTGGCGGCGGCCCGCTGCGCGGCGCTGCTCGACGACCTGCGGCTGCCGTGGCCGCGGTTGCAGCACACCATGTGGCGGGCCAACCGGCTCACCTGGCCTGCATCGGGCCGGTCGACCACTTCCTGGCCGTGCTGGAGACCGCGCTGGAACGCCGCCGTCAGGTCGATCAGTAGAAGAGGCTGAGCGCGAAGCGCGAGCCGGACACCTCGCACCGGAAATCCTGGACGATGCCCCCGCTGGTGACGGCGCTGAAACCGGCCCGCACGCACTGGTCGCGGTACTGGTAGTACCCCGTCAGGTGCCACGACCCGGACACGGCGGACGCAGGCACGGCGGAGCCGGTGACGGCGCCGAGAGCGAGCCCGCCTGCGACGAGGGCGGCCGCGGTCAGACGTCGAATGCTCATGTTTGCTCTTCTCCTCAGCGAACGGCGTTCTGCCGTCACGATGTGCCAGGAGACTTGGGAAACACTTGTGGGACGTCCTTAAGGTTGTGGCGGCTTCCTTAGCCCGGCCTTCAGGCCGTCGAGGATGAGCGCGAGGTAGCGGCGCCACGGTTGCGCGGCGCCGGAGGACGGCAGGTCCATCACCGAGTCGATCATCGAGACGATGGGCGCGATGTCGCCCACCGTGATGTCGGCGCGCAGCGTGCCCTGTTGCTTGGCGCGGTCGATGAGGCGGCCGCAGGACTCGGCGATGCCTTCCCTGGCGCGCTCGATCAGCTCGCTCTCGCCCGCGCCCCGCCGCATCAGCTCGCGCAGCCCGCGGTCGGTCGCGGCCTGTTCCAGGGCGTGTTCGATGAAGGCACTGAGGGCCTGGTAGGCGTCCTGTGCCGTCTGCGCGGCCTGTGCGGCGGCGCGGATGTCGTCGAGCTTGCCGGCGTAGACGGCCTCGGCCAGGGCCTCCTTGTTGGGGAACCGCCGGTAGACGGTGCCGACGCCGAGCCCCGCGTGGTGGGCGACGTCGTTGAGCGTGGCCTGCAGCCCGCGCGCGGCGAACACCTCCCGCGCCGCCGCGAGGGTGCGCTGCCGGTTGTGCTCGGCGTCGCGGCGCAGCGCCGGTGTCTCTTCGCTCATGGCATCCCGTCCATCGGCTAACTGGATACATCATATCCGCTTCGTGTTAGGCTCCACGACGTAAGCGGATATGTCATATCCACTTCGGTGGATGTGCCGACGAGAGCGGGTGACCATGCAGACCGTGATCATCACTGGCGGCACCGACGGGCTCGGCAAGGGGCTGGCCCTGCACCACCTCCGGCAGGGCGCTCACGTGGTGGCCATCGGCAGCACCGCAGGAAAGGGAGAGGCTCTGCTCGCGGAGGCCGAGGCGCTGGCGGGGCGGGCCACGTTCGTACGCGCCGACCTCACCTCCCCGGCCGTCTGCCGGGGCGTCGTCGAACGCCTCGCCGCCGACCATCCGGTCGTGGACAGGCTGATCCTCTGCGCCCAGCGCTACCGGCTGCTCGGCGGCCGCGCGACCACCGGCGAAGGCTTCGAGCACAGCTTCGCGCTGGCCTACCTCAGCCGTTTCGTGCTGAGCCACGGCCTGCACGACGTGCTGCGGGCCGCGCGGCGCCCGGTCGTCATGAACGTGGGCACGCCCGGCGTGCCGCTGGGCCGCATCCACTGGGACGACCTGCAGCTGACCCGGGCCTACAGCGGAACCAAGGCCACCCTGCAGTCCTTCCGGGCCAACGACCTGCTCGGCGTCGCCTTCGGCGTCCTGCACGCCGGCAGCGGCGTCTCCTATGTCGGCTACAACCCCGGCGTGGTCTCCACCGGCATGCCCGCGAGCCTGCCGCAGCCGCTACGTGCGGCGACACGGGCGTTCCTCGCCGTGTTCGCCACGTCGGTGCCGAAGGCGACCGAGCCCATGACCGCGCTCCTGGACGACCCGCCGGCCGAGCCCTTCACCGCCTACTGGGGCAGGCGCCGGCTGCCGCTGGACGGGCGCGCCTTCGACCGGGACGACGCCCTGCGCCTCCATGAGCTCACACAAGAACTGATCTCGCGCTGACACCGGCGTCCCCATCGACCATGACAACCTGCTGGGGGAGCGGCGCTTCATCGGGTGGACGTTCAGCCACTACAACCACACCAAGACCATGACGATGGCGCTCACCGCCCGGCTCGCCCGGGAACTACGCGGCACGGGGGTGACGGCCAACGTGGTCTGTCCCGGGCACGGCTACACGCCGATGAACAGGGCGACCCCGATCGGCGCGTGCCCGAGGCTCTACCGGCCGATCGCGCCCCTGGTGCTGAAGGTGGTCGCGCCGCTCTTCCTGTCGGACCTGACCCGATCGGCCCGCTCCAGCATCCATGTGGCCGCGAGCGCGGAGGTGGAGGGCCTGACCGGCGCCTACTTCGACCACCGGTGCCGCCGCAAGCCGCTGCCGGCCGGCGCCCTCGACGAACGCAACCAGAACGCGGTGTGGGACCTGTGCGTCCGGCTCAGCGCCGGCACTCTTACCGAATCTACAACGTAAAGGCGGTCGCCCGGATTCGCTCACACGAATCCGTCAAGCAAAATCCAGGCAACGACAAGCCTGAGCGGCGCCGGAGCCCGCTTCCATGCTCCGTTCGTGACGGACATCAGCTACCTCGGCGCGTGGGGGTTGTGGCTGCACGGCAGGTCCACGCGCGGCAACGATCTGCTCGGCCTGCCGATGATCTGGTGGGGCCGCTTCGGCAAGATCCTCTCGTTCGTGTCCGGCGCGGCGGTCGTCGTCGATCTGGTGGGACCGGAGAGGCTGAGCCGCTATGGCGCGCGGCTGACCCGGTTCACGAGAAGGCCCGCCGGGGGCCGTTCATCGTCGGTGTCGTCACTGGGGTGGCCGTCGCGTTGGTCGAGGAGCAGGCCGAGGTGTCCTGGTATCTGGGGTTGCTGCTCGGGTCGTAGCTCTGCTGGCTGGCCAGAAGGCCAACCAGGCGTCCTTCCCGGGGCGGAGATCGTCGGTGGGGAATCAGGGTTTCCGTAGGGGATTACTCCGACGCCGTACCGCCCTCTAATGCCGGATCTTGGTACGGCGGAGGCCGAGGGCCGGACTCCGCCGTATCGGAGGAGCAACGTGAGGGGAAGACGCATCAGCGCGGCCGTCGTGGCGTGCTTGACCGTGTCGTTGGCGGCGACGCCGGCCGTGACCGCCACCGCGGCGACGGGCGCGAGCCCGGGTTTGCCGGCGATGCTGGACAAGGTCGTCGCGGGCGGCGCGGTGGCCGCGATCGCCGAGGTTCGCGACGGGGACAGGACCTGGCGGGCCGCCGGCGGCAAGGCGACGATGAACAGTGCCCGGCCGGCGCCGGTGGACGGGCGATTCCGGGCCGGGAGCGTGACCAAGTCGTTCACGGCGAGTGTGGTGCTTCAACTGGTGGGGGAGGGACGGCTGCACCTGTCCGACAGTGTGGAGCAGTGGCTGCCAGAGCTCGTGGACGGGGGCGCCGACATCACGATCAGGCATCTTCTCCAGCACACCAGCGGCCTTGCCGAGTACTCGACGGGCATGTTGGACGAGGCGGGCATCCCCAAGGAGCGCTTCCGCACCTGGTCGGCGCGCGAACTGGTGGAAAGGGCGGAGCGGCTCCCGCGCGCCTTCCCGCCCGGGTCCGCGTACGGGTACTCCAACACCAACTACGTCGTGCTCGGCCTGCTGATCGAGAGGGTCACCGGCAGGCCGTACGCGACGGAGATCAGGGAGCGGATCCTGCGGCCGCTCGGGCTGCGGCACACCAGCCTGCCGGGAGCCTCGCCGGAGGTGCGCGGCCCGCACGCCCACGCATATGTGCCGGTCACCAGGGGTGGCCAGGTCGTCCCTGTCGACGTCACACGGTTCAATCCCACGATGGCCGGTGCGGCGGGGGAGATCATCTCCACCACTGGGGACATCAACCGGTTCTACCGCGCCCTGTTCCAGGGGAAGCTGCTCCGCCCTGATCTGCTGAAGGAGATGAAGGATCCCGGTACGACCGGGGGGTATGGGCTGGGGCTGGAGCTGGCGCCTCTTCCCTGTGGCACGGCGTTCGGCCACGGCGGCGGTGCGCCGGGCTACCTGACGGTGGCGTTCAGCTCGGCGGACGGTTCGCGGCAGGTCACGTTGTCGATCACCCCGTTCTCCGGCGACCCTCATCAGGCGGCCATGACCCTGTTGACCTCTGCGTTGTGCCCTTAGGGCTCGGGGGTGCGGCGTTGTGCGGCGAGCACGGAGTCGAGCAGGCCGGGGAAGAGGGTGTCGAGGTCCTCCCGGCGCAGCCGGACCAGCCGGGAGCGGCCCTGCACCTTCGTCCATGTCACGCCGGCCTCGCGCAGCACCCGGTAGTGGTGCGACAGCGTGGTCTGGTGCACGTCGATGTCGGCGCCGATGGCGTTGCAGTAGTCCTCGCCCATCCGGTCGAGCCGCTGGACGAGGTCGAGGCGCACGGGGTCGGCCAGGGCGCGTAGCACCTCCACCAGCCGGATGGCCTCGGTGGCCGGTTGTGACACCTCACGCATGGTCGCCCCCTGTGTTCCGTACGGCTGTCACGCTACCAATTGATGGATATATGGACAAGCGTCAATGTATTCCCTAGGGTTCCCCTCGATACGTCCGAGGTCCCTATGGAAAGGTGGCACCGTCCGGTGTTGCGACGGCTTCTCCCTCTGGCCCTGGCGACCTTCGCCGTGGGCACCGACAGCTACGTGATCGCGGGCCTGCTCCCGGCCATCGCCGCCGACCTGCGGGTCTCCACTCCCGCCGCCGGGCAGTTGGTGACGGTGTTCGCCCTGGTGATGGCCCTGTCGGCGCCGATCATGGGCGCGCTCACCGGCGGGCTGGACAGGCGGACCGCGCTGCTGATCGCCTTGGGCGTCTTCGTGGCCGGCAACGCCGTCACCGCCCTGGGCGCCGGTTACGAGGTGGTGATGATCGCCCGCGTCGTCACCGCGGTGGGCGCGGGGATGATCAACTCCGCTGCGTCCAGCACCGCGGGGGCCATCGCGCCTGCGGAACGTCGGGGCAGGGCTCTGGCTTTCGTGCTGGGCGGGCTGACGGCGGCGACGGCGTTGGGTCTTCCGCTCGGCACGCTGATCGGCCGGGCCGACTGGCGCGTCACCCTGTGGGCGGTCGCCGGGGTCGGCCTGGTCGCGGCCGTCGGGATCGCCGCCGGGCTGCCCGAGGTGCGGTTGCCCGCCGCCTCGCTGGGTGAGCGGCTGCGTCCGCTGAAGGAGGGCCGGGTCGTGGCGTTGCTGGTCGTCACCACGCTGGTCTTCCTCGGCGCCTATACCCTCTACACCTACATCGGGCCGGTCCTGCGGGAGGCGACGGGCGGCTCCGAACCGCTGTTCGCCGCCGTCCTGCTGGCCTGGGGTGTCGGGGTCCTGGCCGGGAACCTCGTCGCCGGACGGCTGGTCGACCGGTACGACCCCGCGCACGTGCTGACCGGGCCCCTCGCCGTCGCCGTCGTCGCGCTGGCCCTCACGCCGGTGGCGACCGGCACGTTCGTGTCGACCTCGGCATGGGCCGCGGTCTGGGGTGTGGCCCTGGGCGTCGTCGTCGTGCCCCAGCAGCATCGGCTCATCGCGCTCGGGCCGGCCGCGGCGCCGGTCCTGCTCGGCCTCAACTCCTCGGCCATCTACCTCGGGATGGCTCTCGGCGGCGGTCTGGGCGGGCTGGCCCAGGAGTGGTTCGCCGTCCCGCCCGCCGCGTTGGGGCTGCCGGCCGCGGGCGTCACGACAGTGGCGCTGCTCCACCACCTGGCGACCGCGCGCCGCCGTACGCCCGTCGCGCCCCGGTCCTCCTGAGTGCGGTGGTCAGCCTGACCCGGTGGCTCCGGAGAGGAACGCGGCGGCGGCGCTGGACAGGCCGAGCGCGTGCGCCGTCACGATGGCGACGGGTCGGAGCACGGGTTCCGCTCACCGCGGGGTGGGAGACGGACGGCGATCGTGTCAGATGCCCTGGCCGGTGTCCATCCTCATGCCTCGATGCGATCCAGCCAGGCGTCCTGGGTGTCGGCCAGCTTTTCTGCCAGCGGTAACGGGACGAAGCGGCACGCGAACTCCATGCCGGCGTCCGTGCCGTCGCCATGGACCCGGTGGTTCCAGGCGTCGGCGCTGTCGGGGGCGGCGGTGAGGTGGAAGAACGTCGTGTGCCGGGGCTGGCCGTTGTCCTCGCGAGGTTTGTGGTCGACCGCGATGGGCCCGACGACGGTGACGTCGGTCAGGCCGGTCTCCTCCGCGACCTCCCGCAGGACGGCCTGTTCCAGGCTCTCGTCCGGCAGGACTCCGCCCGCCGGCACCTGGTCTACGAGACGTACAGCAGCCAGTAGGGGGCTTGGCGTGGATGCTGTTCGGGCGACAGGAAGCGGTCTTCCCCGTGGGGGGAGTGTGGTCGAATCGTTCCCATGACGATCGAGTGCGTCCCCGTCTCCGGTGACGGCCGCCTGTGGGCCGAGCGAGCCGGCGACGGACCTCCCATGGTCCTGCTGCACGGCTCCGTGCACGACAGCCGCCTCTGGGACGGCGTCTTCCCCGAACTCGCCCGCCACCGCACCGTGATCCGGTACGACGCGCGGGGCCTGGGCCGTTCGACGCCGCCGACCGCGCCGTTCCGTTACGAGGACGACCTGCTCGCGGTCCTCGACCACTTCGGCGTGGAGCGTGCCGCGCTGATGGGACTGAGCATGGGCGGCGAGGTCGCGCTCGACTTCACCTTGGAGCACCCGGAACGGGTGCGCTCCTTGACCTTGGTCGCGGCGTCGGCCGGTGGCCACGACTGGCCGCGCTCTCCCGAGCTGGACGCCTATGCGGCGGCCGACCGAGGGGACGACCCCGGCCGCCTGGCCGAGATGGAGCTCACGCTCTGGGCCTCGCTGGGCGACCGGGCACCGGGATACGCGGCGATCCGCGACATGGTGACCGAGAACGCCGGGCTGCGGGTGGCCGCGGAGAAGGGCCATGCCCTGTTCGCGGAGGTGGGCGCCGTCGAGCTCCTCGGCCGGGTCGCGGTGCCCACGACCGTGGTGGCCGGCGACCACGACCACCCGGAGATCGGCGTGATCGCCCGCCGGCTCGCCGCGGGCATTCCCGGCGCGCGTCTGGAGATCATCGCCGGGGCCGACCACTACCTGCCGTTGCGCGCGCCGGAACGGCTTCTGGACGTGCTGCTCGCCGATTGAAGGGCGTGCAGCGGCATAGGGTGCTCGGCATGGCATTGCGGCTGGTTCAGGTGAACTTCAAGGCTTCGGACGACGCGGCGCTCGGCCGGTTCTGGGCGGACGCGCTGGGCTGGGACGTCTCCAGCGAGGGCCCCGGCGTGACCAATGTCGAGCCCGTGGGTTTCGCCTGGCCCGATCCCAGCGCGGTCTGCGTCGACGTGGTCACCGTCCCCGACCCCGAGACGGTGAGGTACCGGGTGCACCTCGATCTGGCCACCACGTCGGAGGCCCATCAGGCGGAGCTGGTCGCCCGGCTGGAGGGGCTCGGCGCGAAGCCCGCCGACGTGGGGCAGGGTGACGTGCCGTGGGTCGTGATGGCCGATCCGGAGGGCAACGTGTTCTGCGTGCTGGAGCCCCGGGAGGTCTATCGGGACACCGGGCCGATCGCCGCGGTGGTGGTCGACTGTTGCGACCCGCGGGCGATGGCCCGGTTCTGGGGCGAGGCGGCGGGCTGGACCGTGCACGAGGCGAGCGACGATCACGCGCGGCTGCGTGCGCCCGAGGGTGCCGGGCCCTATCTGGAGTTCCTTCGCGCGACGCCCGGCCCGAAGACCGTGTGGAACCGGGTGCACATCGACCTGTTGCCGCACCGCGGCGCCGATCAGGCGGTGGAGGTGGCGCGGCTGGAGGGGCTCGGCGCGACGTTCGCCGACGTGGGGCAGGGCGACGTGCCGTGGGTCGTGATGGCCGATCCGGAGGGCAACGAGTTCTGCGTCCTGGGCGCCCCGCGCTGACCCGGGAGGCGCTCAGCGGGTCACGGTGGTCTGCCGTCCCATCCGCGCTAGCTTGTCGGGGTTGCGCACGTGGTAGGCGCCGGTGACGTAGCCGTTCTCCACGCGTACCGCCACGACTCCGTCGATCTCGCCGTCGATCCGCACGAGCAGCCCGGGCCCGCCGTTGATCTGCACCAGCTCGACCGATCTGTCCGCGTCATGCTTCCACCAGCCGGCGGCCAGCAGGCGGGCCACGTTGTCGATGCCCACGACGGGCCGCGGCAGGGCGTGCCGGAGGCCGCCGCCGTCGCTCAGGGCGACGACGTCCGGCGCGAGGACGTCGAGCAGGCTCTGCAGCTCGCCGGTCTCGACCGCCCGCTGGAAGGCCTGGAGCGCGGCCCGCGTCTCGGCCGGTGAGGTGTTGCCGCGCGGCCGGCGGGCGGCGACGTGCGCCCGCGCCCGGTAGGCGATCTGGCGGACCGCCGACGGGCTCCTGCCGACGGCTTCGGCGATCTCGTCGTAGTCCAGCCGGAACACCTCGCGCAGCACGAACACCGCCCGTTCGGTCGGCTGGAGCGTCTCCAGCACCAGCAGCATCGCCATGGAGACGCTCTCGGCGAGCTCGACGTCCTCGGCCACGTCGGGGGCGGTCAGCAGCGGCTCGGGCAGCCACGGCCCGACGTAGGACTCCTTGCGCCGGCCGAGTGCGCGCAGCCGGTCGAGCGCCTGCCGGGTGACGATCCGGACCAGGTAGGCGCGCTCCTCCCGGACGGCGGCGAGGTCGACGTCCGCCCATCGCAGCCAGGTCTCCTGCAGGACGTCCTCGGCGTCGGCGGCCGAGCCGAGCATCTCGTAGGCGACGGTGAACAGCAGGTTGCGGTGGGCGACGAACACCTGGGTGGCGGGGTCGGGCGGCCCGGCGTGTTCGTTCCGATCGGTCATGTCCCGCTCCTGCCTGTCCGTTCTGCGCTCTGCCACACGCACATGACGCCGCTTTGCGCCGCCGCGTAACACGTCCGGACGGTGGCCTACGTCACACGGGCGCCGGTGTTACGGGGGCCGGGGCGGCGGCGTCTCGTGGTCGTCAGGACGCCGCGCGGACGATCCGCGCGGCGCGACGACGAGTCGAGAGTGCGAAGGGAAGTCTTCCTCATGTCCATGTCCACGACGACCGGCCGGCGGTCGCGTATGCCCAGCCCCCTCCCCTTCCTCCCCGAGCTGGCGGTGGTCGGCGAGGGGCTGCACCAGGCCCTGCGGAACGGGGTGATCCCCCCGGTGACCATCGCCCTGCTGCAGCTGCGCGCCGGGCAGCTGCTCGGCAGCACGTACTTCACCGTCAGGGAGACCGCCGTCCTGCGCGGGCTGGGGGAGCCGGAGGAGCGCATCACCGCCGTGGCCACCTGGCGGGACGCCACCTGTTTCACCGAGGCGGAACGCGTCGCGCTGGAGCTGGTGGAGGCGGTCCTCACGCCGAACCCGTCAGGGGAGCGCGTCAGTGACGAGCTGTACGCCAGGGCGTCGGCGCTGCACGACGACAGGGCGATGTGGTCGCTGGTCATGGCGATCGCCCACATCGGCTTCTTCACCCCGGCGGCCCTCATCGCCAAGCCGATCCCCGGCATGCCGCCCGGTCAGAACTACAGCGAGTGAGAAAGGCGTCTGACATGAGCATCACCACGTTCGCGGTGGCCGGGGCGACCGGCCGGCTGGGCCGCCACGTCGTCGACGTCCTGACCGAGAGGGGGCACCGGGTCGTGCCGATGTCCCGCGCCACCGGTGTGGACGTCGTCACCGGTCAGGGGCTCGCCGAGGCGCTGACCGGGGCGCAGGTCGTCATCGACGTCGCCTCCTGGCACTCCTCCGACCAGGAGGCGGCGACGGAGTTCTTCCGTGCCTCGGCCCGCAACCTGCACGAGTACGGCCGCGCGGCCGGGGTCGCGCGGATCGCCGTGGCCTCCATCATCGGGGCCGACAAGGCCACCGCCGGCTTCCTGGCCGCCAAGAAGGTGCACGAGGAGCTGCTGCTGGCCGGGCCGCTTCCCGTGCGCGTGCTGCGGGCGGCGCAGTTCCACGAGTTCGTGGGGCAGTTGCTGGACTGGCAGCCCGGTGAGGTGGCTTACGTCCCGGAGCTGCCCACCCAGCTCGTGGCCTGCCGCGTCGTGGCCGAGGAGCTGGCCGACCTGGCCGTCGCCGCCACCGTGCCGGGCACGCCGATCCCCGAGATCGCCGGTCCGCGCAGGGAGACGCTGGCGGAGGCGGCCCGGCTCCTGGGCGCCCGCCGGGGTGTCGAGGTCGTGGGCGTCGACGGCGCGGGCATGCCCGATGCCGGGCCGGCCGCCGCCGGCGCGTTCCTGCCCGGCCCGCACGCGACGCTCGCCGGCCCGACCTTCCAGGAATGGCTCGACGCCCAGCCCTGATCCGGCCCCGCCCTTGTCCTCGGTGGGGCGCCGGGGACAAGGGGTTGCCTGTGCGGGCGTCCCGGAGGTGTGGCCGTCTGGATGATCTTCGAAAATTGTCCGTGCCCTGCGCCATGCTGACACCCGCTCGTCTCCGCATAACGGATCTTGAAGGAGCTGTCATGACCGCACAGGAAACCCCCGGCTGGTCCGATCTGGGGTGGGACTCCTGGACGAACCTCGCCCTGGCCCGCGCCAGGCTGGCCGCGGGCGCCGACCCCGACGAAGGCGCGTGCTTCTACGAGCGTCCCCTGCACGTCGCGGCCGAGCGCGGTTCGCCGGAGGTGGTCGCCGAGCTGGCCGGCCGGGTCGCCGACGTCGACGCCGAGTGCGAGGGCCGCACCGCGCTCTGGGAGGCGGTCTTCCGCGACCGGCCGGACAACGCCCGTGCGCTGGTCTCCGCCGGAGCCGACCCGTGGCGGCCGATGATGGGCGGCTGGTCGCCCGGCCGGCTCAGCCTGGCCGGTCCGACGCCCGGCCTGTTCTTCCCGTTCCCGCCCGGCCACGCCCGGCTCACCGAGGCCGAGACGGCGGCCGTGGCGGAGGCCGCGCGCCTGGTCGGCGTCCTGGAGGGCCTCGACGGCGACGGTTTCAGCCTGACGTGCGTGCGCGGTGTCGGGGCGGCCGAGGCGGCGCGCCTGCTGGCCGCCGAACCCGCCACGGAGGAGGAGCTCGAAGAGGTCGAGGAGGATCCGTTCGACGACGACGCCATGCGGTTCGTCGGCGTCACCGACGTGCCCGGCGGCTGCGTCGTCTTCCAGGAGTGGGGGTACATGGCCGCCACGCCCGGCGTCATGAAGGCGCTGTCGGCGGGCACGGTCGCCTACGGCATGTACGCCAATCCCAAGAGCGGCAACCAGGGCACGGTCTACCGCGACGGCGAGGTCGAGGAATGGGACACCCATCCGGGCGGCGGCGACGCCTCCCCGGAGGACCCGCCGGAGGAGATCCTGCGCAAGTACCTGTACGACGGGTGCGCCGAGGCGTACTGCTTCGCCGGCGCGGGGCTGCGCCCAGCCGACGCCCGCTCGCTCACGGAACCGAACACGTACCTGCGGCTGCCCGACGGCGACCACTGGGACTGAGCATTCTCCTGCCGGGTGCCGGTGCCAGCGTTCCGCCAGCCGGGTGACAGCCCCGGCGGCCAGGCTGCTGTCTCCACCAACGTGAAGGCAGGGCTTGATGGGCGGCGAGAAGTCGACGCGGTGGCGAAGCGCGGACGTGACCTCGAAGGACGGCACGACGATCGCCGTGCTCAGCGCGGGGCGGGGGCCTGGGCTGCTGGTGATCCCCGGGAACAACCGGCGCGCCCACCACTACGGGGCGCTGGCGCGAGCACTGTCCGGCACGCACAGCGTGCACGTGATCGAACGGCGCGGACGCGGCGGCAGCGGCCCGCAGGGCCCGGCGTACAGCGTGGACACCGAGGTCGACGACGCGCTGGCCGTCATGGACCGCACGGGCGCGCGCCTGGTCTTCGGGCACAGCTACGGCGGTCTCGTCGCCCTGCACCTGGGGTTGCGGCGCAGGGTGGCCGCGCTCATGGTCTACGAGCCGGGCGTGAGCATCGACGGCTCCTTCCCCGCCCGGTGGCTGCCGGCGTTCGAGCGGCTGCTGGCGCAGGGCAGGCATGCCGCGGCGATGGCGGCCTTCCTCAAGGCCACCCGCCTGGTTCCGGTCGGCGACGCGCCCTCACTGGTGTTCCGCGCGCTGGCGTTCCTGATGCTGCGCGGCGTGGAGGGGCGCGACACACGGGCGATGATGGCGACCACCCCCGCCGAGATCGGCGAGATCGTCCGCCTGGACTCCGACGGCGCCAGGTACGCCGGTGTCGGCTCCCCGGCGTTGCTGTTCGGCGGCGACAGGTCCCCCGGTTACCTCACCGATGTGCCGGCTCGCCTGGCCCGCCTCATGCCCGACGCCCGGCACGAGATCATCGCCGGGCTCGACCACAACGCCCCCGACCTGAACGCCCCCGAGGTCGTCGCCGAACGGATCCGGGACTTCACGCGGTCGCGGGTCCCGGGTCCGGAGGGAACGATTTCGCCGAGCGATGCTCCTGAGCCATGGCATTCCGACAACTGAATCTTGCCGGTCACCGGGAATGCGGTTTCGGTGTGGCGTCGATGAGTGATTCGTGGCAAGTGTAAACATCGTACCGGTCCAGATGCCCTGATCGGCGTGCGGAAGGGCCGCATTCCGGTCTATGGGTTCGGATAGCGACTACGGGCTGCATTCCGAAAGGAACGGTACATGTTCTCACCCAAAATACGAGCAAATGCCCTCAGCAACCCCACCCGGCCGACGGCGCCTCGTCTTGGGCGGACCATGACACGAGGGGCCGTGCGCGGCTCGCTCTCGACGGCCCTCGTCCTGGCCATGATCCCCGCCGTGGCCCCGGCCGCGCACGCGGACGGCGACGGGCGGTGCGACCCGCACACCTTCCTCAAAATCCGTTCGCTCTCGCCGAGAAACTTCTTCATTCCCCGCACCCGCTACATTGACGGCCCCGGCGGCACCATCACGGTGACGGTGACCCGGGAATACGAGGTGAGGGCGTTCCGGGAGACGGAGAACGAGCAGCAGTTCTCGATCACGACCGGAGATCTGGTGCGCAATCTACGCAAGATGGGCGTGCCGCATCTCGAAGAGCGGCATATGGTCTTCAGCGGCCATGAATACAGCCGGACTATCACTAAAGGGATGTACGGCAATATGTGGTACCGCGTTTTCGGCTACCGCATCGGCTGGTCGGCTTGGTCGGTCCTCGGCACCTGCAAGCAGTTCGAGGTCGGCTCGGGGATAGCCAGCGTGCCGGCCAGGGTGGAGGGCTGGCGGTACTGGGAGACCAGGCACCCCAAGTTCCGGGGCCGCATCCTGTCCATCGACGGCGGGAATCCAGGCGACGACAAGGGAACAGGGTCGGGGGCGGCGCGGCCGCTGCCCCGGCAGTGGCAGGGTCCGGCGCTGTCGCCCCTGGCTGTGCCGTCGTTGCCGCGGGAGACCCCCGCGGCCAACAGGACCGAGAGGACCAGGCAGCGCAGACGCTGAGCCCCGGTTCACAGGCCCCGTTTCACCGGCCCGCCCCGAGCTCAGGCCTCCGGCGTGGCCTCGGGGGCCGGTCGGGCCGGTCGGGCCGGTCGGTGGGGCGGGGCGGCGAGGTCGTGGGCGGAGCGGGCCAGCCAGATCATCATCAGGACGCTCGACACCACGCCGAGCGCCTCGACCGCGCCTTCCTCGCCGGTGAACGGCAACGCCGCCAGCAGCAGGACCAGCGGCGTCACCAGGCCGGCGACGCCGTACGCGACGGTCGCCGTCCCCCAGCGGTCGTCGGAGCCCTGGGCCCGCAGGACCAGCGCCGTCCAGACCAGACCGGCCAGGGCGCAGACCAGCTCCACCCCCTCCGGGACGGGCTGTCCGAGGAGGCCGAGCACGCCGATGACGGTGAACCCGCCGTACCCCAGCAGCCCGGCGCCCCGCATGTACGGCCGGGCGCGGCCCAGTACCCGCATGAACAGCACCACGAGCACGCACGTCACCGCGGAGTCGACCACCGTCGTGTCGGCCCACATCGACGCGGTGAGGTGGAGCAGGAACGCCGTGGCCACCGAGACGTACAACGCCAGGCGCAACCGCAGGGTGTCGGGGTTCTGCGGGGGCGGCGGCCCCGCGGGCGGCCCGCGCAGGATCTGCCAGATCCCCCAGGACCAGGACAGGCCGGCCAGGACCAGGAGGAACAGGTTCGGCCCGGTGGCCGTGACGCCTTCGGCCGGGGCCGAGAACAGCGTCAGCCCCCACAACGGGCCGAGCTCACCGGAGACCAGGGCGACGACGGCGGCGACCGTCAGCGCGGCACCGTACAGAACGGTGAGAAGCAGGGCGGGCACGGCCGAACGGTGACGACGTAACACAGGACGCTTCCCGAAAGGGGAGGGGGACGAATGCCTCACTCTATAATTGATCATGAGAAGTGACGCCAGACGGCGGGCGCGCCGCGCGCCACGATCCCCCCACTGACGAAAGGCGCGAACGTGACGTCCGCCCCCACCATCGGTGACGACTGGGAGTCGTCGCTGAGGCAGGCCTTCGGCGTCCTGCTGGGCCATCCGCTCTCCGGCTTCGACCCCGAGGCCGAGTACGCGGCCTGCTACAGCGGCAACTGGCTCGACGAGTCGGGGTTCAACAGGGATCCGGCGTGGCTGGAGCCGGCCGCCCTCGCCGGCCGCGCGACGATCTCCAGCGAGCACCTGCTGCTGCTCGACGAGGTCGGCTACCCCGAGCTGCGGTTCGACCCGAGCCGGTCGGTGTTCGAGATCGACGCCGCGGCGGGGTTGCCGGCCGGCTTCGGGGACGAGCTGGCGGCCGTCAAGCTCGCCGGTTCCGACCGCTGGCCCCAGGTCGGCGGCGCCGAGCTGGTGCGCCTGACGGCCCGCCACGGGGTCGGCCCGCCGGCCGGGGCCTGGTCCGTGACGAGCGCCACCATCGCCTCGGACGGCACGCTCCTCGACGCCCTCCGGGTCGCCACCGGCATCGGCGACGGCTTCGACAGCCTGGTGCCGTACGAAGGGGGCGACCCGGAGACGGCGGCGGCCGTCGCGGCAGTGCAGCACGCCGGGCTCCGGGCGCACCTGCGCGCGTTCTGCGACCCCGGCTCCGACGAGCTGGCCCTGTGCCGTCAGGACATGCGCACGGCCAGGGAAGAGGTCGGCGCGCTGGTGGCCCGGTGGGAGGGCGCCGTGGACCAGTACGAGATCACCGTCCGGCGGGTCGGCCCCTGACCGGTCACCCGCCGCCCGGCCCTCCGGCCCGGGCGGCGGGCCCCAGGCGCCGTCCCCGGCCCGCGGCCTCGGGGCCGGGGTGGGTCGTCAGAGCTCGGCCAGGACCTCGATGTCCTGCGCCGTGACGTCGCGGACCACCTCGAACGCCGCGACGGCCGCGGGGGTGCCGGGCGCGGCCTGACGGGCCGCCTGCAGGGCGGCGGCCGAGTTCCAGCGCCAGACGCCGACCCACGTGTCGTCGTCCAGGCGGCCGAGGCGGGCCTCGGTGAGGCCGGGCTCGGTGGCTCTGATGGCGGTGACCAGGGCGGCGTGCCGGGCCTGAACCTCCTCGGCGTCCGCGGGGTCGGCCTGGAAGCGGGTGAGGCTGATGACCGTCATGGCTGGACCTTCTCTCTGGAGTTGACTTCTAGTGACTGAATCTAGAGATAGACTCTAGCCATGGGCGATGTCAAGCGGCCGAACAAGCGGGCCTTGCTCAAGGAGCTGGTCGACGCCACGATCGCGGGCGGCGACCCGGAGGTGGCTGCGCTGTGGCCGGACGACGTCGATCCCCGCTACGTCGTCATAAGGAGTTCGGCACGTTCGAACCCGACATGCGGCATCTCACCGTCGAGTCCGCCGCCTCGGACGACGGCCGTCTCGTCGCCAGAGCCCGCAGCCGATACGGCATGCGCGCCCGGTTCGACGTCGACCTGCGGCCGGGGTGGTGCTGGATGCAGAGCCGGTTCCTGCTCGTCGGCCTGGCCGCGACCGCCGTGCCGGAGGGGACGCTGGTCGCGCAGACGGGCGGGGTGCGCGGCCCGGGTGCTGGCCGCCCAGCGGGGCGACACGATGGCCATGAACGACCTGCTCGCCGAGCTGACGCCGTACCTGGGCCGGATCTGCGGGCCCATCGCGTTGGACAGTGGGCCGGATGCCGTGCAGGAGGCCCTGATCGCGATCTTCCGGCATCTGCGTGACCTGCGCGAACCCGAGGCCCTGCTCGGCTGGGCGCGGGCGATAGCCGTGCGCGAGGCCGTCCGGATCGCCCGGCGCGACGGGCGTTCCAGCCCGGCGGAACTGGCCGGCGTGCCCTCGCCGCACGACGTCGAGCGGGCCGTGGACGTCCGGGACGTGCTGGAACGCCTGTCGCCGGAGCATCGGGCGGTGCTGGTGCTGCGCGACCTGGAGGGGGTGCCGGAGGACGTCGCGGCGCGGATGTTGCGGGTGCCGTCGGGCACGGTCAAGTCCCGGCTGCACCGGGCCCGGGCGAGCTTCCGCCGGGCCTGGCAGGGCTGAGCCCGTCCGGCGGCGGGACGTCGGGGGAGTGCCGGTACGAATGGTGGCAAACGACCCTCTAAGGTCTCAACCGTGAGAAAGATCTACCATGCGGCGCACATCTATATGATCGTCGGCGTCATCACCGGCCTCTACTATCGCGAGATCACCAAGCTCAACGACTTCACCGGCGACACCCAGCTCGGTGTGGTGCACACCCACCTGCTCGCTCTCGGCATGCTGTTCTTCCTGATCGTGCTGGTGCTGGAGAAGGTGTTCACGCTGAGCGCCGGCGGCAAGCTGTTCACCTGGTTCTTCTGGGTCTACAACGGCGGCCTGGCGCTGACCGTGGCGATGATGCTGGTGCACGGCACCCAGACGGTGCTGGGCGCCGAGACCAGCCCGGCGATCACCGGGATGGCGGGGCTGGGGCACATCGTGCTGACGGTCGGGCTGATCCTGTTCTTCGTCAACCTCGGCAAGCGCATCCCCGCCAAGAGCTGACCGCAGTCACGTCCCGCCGCCGTTCGCCTGCCGGTTGCTCAGGCCGTCCGGGACGGCGGCGGTCAGGCCGGGCAGTCGCGGGGGTCGACGCTCGTGCGCGCCCCCGCGACGGAGATGCGGGCGGGGCTGCCCGGCAACGCGGCGGCCGTGCACACGATCTGCTGCACGGCCAGCGGAGACAGGTCGCCGCCCGGAGCGGACGCGGTCAGCACCATGCGGCCGCTCGCCTTGACGGTCACCAGGAAGGGATCGGCCTCCGGCGGCACCTCGGTGCTGAGCCCGCGCGCCCGCTCCTCCTCGGTGGGCCCGGCCGCCAGCAGCGCGAGCCTCTCGGTCCGGAACAGCGGGCGGGCGCTCGGCCGCGTCACGGCACTGAGCCGCCCGTCCTGCACCAGGTAGAGGATGATCGTCGTGGTCAGCGCGACCGGCCCCTTCGGCGGCTCGCCGACGGCGATGACGTCACTGGGACGCACGCCGCAGCCCGCCACGGCGACCAGCGCCGCCAGACCTGTGGCGAGCGCGCGGCGGGGGAGTGCGGCCCTCACTCGGCTGCTCCGTCCTGCTCGGGGGCCCTGCGTGGCAGGCGCAGCGTGAAGACGGCGCCGCCGTCGGGGGCGTTGGCGACGGTGAGGTCGCCCCGGTGCAGGCGCGCGTTCTCCAGCGCGATGGCCAGGCCCAGGCCGCTGCCCTCGGACCTGGCCCGCGCCGCGCTGGCCTTGTAGAACCGGTCGAACGCGTGCGGCAGCACCGCCTCGTCCAGCCCCGGACCGTGGTCGCGGACCTCGACAGTGATCCACTGCGGGTCGGCCGACAACCGCACCGACACCGGCGGCTCGCCGTGCCGCAGGGCGTTGCCGACCAGGTTGGCCAGGATGACGTCCACGCGGCGCGGGTCCAGCCTCGCCGTCACCGAGGCGGGAAGCTCGGTGCGCACCGCGTCCGACCAGCCCCGGACGCGCAGGGTCGCGGGCACCAGCTCGGCCACGTCCACCTCGTTCAGCGACAGGGCCGCGACGCCGGAGTCGAACCTGCTGATCTCGATGAGGTCGTTCACCAGCGCGGTCAGGTTGAGCGTCTCCTGGCTGACCAGCTTGGCCGCCCGGCCGGCGGCGTCGGGCAGCTCGGCCGCCTCGTCGTCGAGGACCTCGGCGACGGCGGCGAGCGCGGCCAGGGGAGTGCGCAGCTCGTGCGAGACGTCGGCCACGAAGCGGCGGGCGTCGGCCTCCATCGCCCGCAGCTGCATGACGTGCCGTTCCAGCTCGGCGGCGGTCTCGTTGAAGGTACGCGCCACATCGGCCAGCTCGTCGGAGCCGCGGACCGTGACCCTGGTCCGCAGCTCGCCCTCGCCCAGCAGGCGGGCCGCCCGGCCGAGCTCGCGCACCGGGCGCAGCACGCTGCGGGTGGCCAGCAACGCCACGACCACCGCGAACGCCATGGCCGCCCCGCCGCTGAGCCAGGCGCGGGTGGCGAGCCAGTCGATGCTGCGCTGCTCGGGAAGCAGACTGCGCGTGGTGTAGACCTCGATGCCGGACACCCGCCACCGGTCCCCCTCGGAGATCAGCAACGGCGCGCCGATGATCAGGAAGGGCCTGCCGTCCCGCACCACCCGCTGCCACGCCATCTCGCCGTCGGCCACTGTCCTGCGCAGGCTCACGGAGAGGGCCTGGGGCCTCAGGTCCTCGGCCTCCAGGGCCGGCGCGTTCTCGTCGTGCCCCCCGCTGCCCGGCGGCGGGTTCCGCAGCAGGCCGGGCGCCCGGTCGGACGGCGGGCCGGCCTGCGCGTACAGCCCGCGGTAGACGGCCAGCGCGTAGCTGTCCCGTTCGGCCATGGTGGCGGCGATCCTGCCGAGCTCGGTCCGGTCCGGAGCCGGGGTGCGCAGCGGGAAGAGCGTCTCCAGGCGCGCTCTCGTCGCCTGCAGCGCGGCGTCCTGGGCCCGCTGCAGGATGTCGGTGCGGGCCTGCACGTAGAGCCCGCCGGTCACCGCCGCCGTGGTGACCACGCACAGCAGCGCGAAGGCGAACAACAGCCGGGCACGCAGCCCCGGGCTCGGCACAGGCGTCACCGCCGGTTCACACCGGCCCGAACCGGTAACCGAACCCCCGCACCGTCTGCACGTAGACGGGGGACGCCGAGTCGTCCTCGATCTTCGCGCGCAGCCGCTGCACGCACGCGTCCACCAGCCGCGAGTCGCCGAAGTACCCGTGCTCCCACACCGAGTCCAGCAGCTGCTGGCGGCTGTGCACCCGGCCCGGCGTGCCCGAGAGCTCCAGCAGCAGGCGCAGCTCGGCCGGGGTGAGCCCGATCGTGGCGCCGCGCTTGGTGACCACCAGCCCGGCCCGATCGATGGTCAGCTCGCCGTGCCGCTCCAGTTCCGCCTGGTCGCGGCCGATCCGCCGGAGCACGGCGCGAATACGCGCTTCGAGCACCCTGGGCTGCACCGGTTTGACCACGTAGTCGTCGGCGCCCGCCTCCAGCCCCGCCACCACGTCGATGTCGTCGCCGCGCGCGGTCAGCATGATGATCGGCACCTCGCCGACGGCCCGGATGCGGCGGCAGACCTCGAACCCGTTCATGCCGGGCAACATCAGGTCGAGCACGACGACGTCGGGACGGTCGGCGCGCAGCCGCTCCAGCCCCTCCTCGCCGGACTCCACGGCGCCCACCCGATGCCCGTGCCGGGTCAGGGCCAGCTCAAGGCCCTCCCGCACGGCCGGGTCGTCCTCGATCAACAACACTCGCGACACGCCGCCGAGTACCACAGCACGCTCCGTAATCTCGCTCGCCGGTCAACTCCGTCCACTGTCGGCCGGTGATGTCCCCGTCTTGTCAGCGCCATGTCATCGTTGTGTCACGGTGGTGCCGGGGTGGCGGCCGTCGACAAACGGTGACATTCGGCAGACGACCCACTCACATTCGGCGCCAATCGTAGTTCGTCATGAACGAACCACGCACCATCCCAGCTCGGCCCCGAGATCGGCTGTTCGCCGTGGTGACGCTGGTGCTCGCCGTGCTCCTAGTGCCCGCGGCGCTCGTCCGCCACCCGGGCCGGGCCCGCGAGCTGGCCTGCCAGTGGGCGTTACGGATGCGGTTCCCCGCCGAGGACCTGACCGGGCTCACCGACGACGCCCTGGCGGCGTTCACCGCGGCGCGCACCGAGGCGCTGTGGCGCCACGGCCAGCTCCTCGGCCTCACCTCGGGATACCGCGATCCGCTCGTGCAGCTCCGGATGTTCGAGGAAGAGGTGCGCCGCACCGGCTCCCCGGCCCTGGCGCGCATGCTCGTCCTGCCGCCGACGGAGTCCAACCACGTCAAGGGCATCGCCCTGGACGTACGTCCGCACGAAGGCGCACGCTGGCTGGAGGAGCACGGCGCCCGCTACGACCTCTACCGCATGTTCGACAACGAGTGGTGGCACTTCGAGCACCACCCGGAGTACGGCGGCACGCCCCCGCGCCGACGGCCCCACCCCGGCGTCGGTCACGCGCAGGAGAACAGGCGCCGGACCTGACCCGGGCGCGCTCGCTGGTGACCTCGGTCGGCCCTGGGCTACCGGGCCGGTGGTCTCACCAGCAGGTCAGGTCGGGGTTGGGGGTGGGGCCACAGGGGCCCTGGTTGCCGCCGCCGTCGGCGACCGTGCCCGGGGGCGCCCAGATGAGGTGGCCGGCGTTGCCGCTGCCGACGTTGTTCCGCAAGGTGACCGGCGGGCTCAGAGTCGCGCGGGAGCTCAGGTGGATGCCGCCCTGGACCGTGTGCCCCTGGGCGTCGACCAGGCCGCTGGGGTGGAGGCCGTTGCGAACGAACACGTTGTCGGAGACGGGGTCCGGGCCGGCCCGGTCAGGCCCCCACGGGTTGTCCACGAGGATGCCGACGGTCTTGTTGCCGCTGAAGACGTTCCTGCGCACGATGATGTGCCGCAGCATGGAGCTGGCGGACAGGCCGACGTCGTTGCCGGTGAACGCGTTGTCCTCGATGATGTTCGCGTCCTGCGGCAGGAAGGTCTCCGCGGCGCCGAGCCCCGCTGTGGCCGAGTTCCTGAAGACGTTGGCCTGCACGAGGTTGCGGCGGCTGTCGTTCGACAGGCCCATGGGGAAGGCGTCGAAGACGTTGCGGGTGAAGGTGCCCCGGTCGGTCGCGCTGACCGTGAGGCTCCCGCCGGTGAGCGTGCTGTTGCGGATCGCCGAGCCGGTGCTGCGCACCATGACGGTCTGCTTGGTCACCGTGCACCGGTCGATCGTGATCAGCCCGTCTATCAGCCGCAGACCGGACAGCAGGCAGGCGTCCTGACGCGTGCCGGTGAAGGTGATCGTGCCGGGCCAGGCGTCGATGGGCGCCGCGAGGAGCCGCACGTCCGTGGCCGTGACGTCGGTGCGCGCCATGCCGGGTGTTCTTGGCATGGCGTTCTCCTGTCCGTCCGGGATGGGGTGGTCGTGATCAGAAGCATGCGCGCGATCAACTGGGCGGAGGAGTCACTCGATCACGACCGGCGGGCGGGAAAACTGTGGCCGTCGCACGTGTAACGAGCCCCTGCCCAGGCCATGCCGGATGTGATCTACATTGTAAAGGCGGTGGGTCGGTGCAAAAATCCCACCCCTGACAAAGGCACGGGCTTCGCCCGTACTCATCAACCGGAAACGCGTTCGAGCTAGTTCGCCCGGAACACGTTGTACGGGTCCCGGGCCCGCGCGGTCTGTCGGGTTTCGCGGAGATCAGTAGTCCGGTGGTCGTGACGAGCGTGTCCTGGGCGCGTTGCTTGGCCGGTTCAGCCTGCCCCTGGGTATTGGGAAGGGATTTGGAGGTCATTCGGAACGTCCGCATACGATGTGCAGATCATGGTTTTCATCCGGGTTCTGGGCGCTCTCGCGGCTCAGGTCGGCGGCGAGCCGGTTCCCTTGGGCGGGCCGCGGCAGCGGGGTGTGCTGGCGTTGCTGGTGGCGGCGCGCGGTCAGGTGGTGTCGGTCGATCGGCTGATCGAGGATCTGTGGGGTGGGGAGCCGCCTGCTCGGGCGTTGTTGTCGTTGCAGGCGTACGTGTCGAATCTGCGGCGGTTGCTGGAGCCTGGGCGTCCGCCGCGTTCGCCGGCTCGGTTGCTGGTGAGTGCGGCGCCGGGTTATGCGTTGCGGTTGCCGTCGGAGGCGGTGGACGCTTGGCGGTTCGAGGGGTTGCTGGATCGGGCGCGTGCGGATGGTGACGCGGGCGTCGCGCGGGCTCTGCTCGGTGAGGCGCTGGGGTTGTGGCTGGGGCCGGCGTTCGCCGAGGTGGCGGACGAGCCGTGGGCGGCGGCCGAGACGGCGCGGTTGAACGAGCTGCGTTCGGTGGCCGCGGAGCTGCATGTGGCGGCGGGTCTGCGTGTGGGTGATCCCGCTGTGGTGGTGGCCGAGGCCGAGCGGCTCACTCGTGAGGAGCCGCTTCGTGAGGAGGGCTGGCGGTTGCACGCGTTGGCGTTGTGGAGCAGCGGCCGTCAGGCGGACGCGCTGGCGACGCTGCGCCGTGCTCGCGGCATTCTGGCGGAGGAGTTGGGGCTTGATCCCGGTCCTGAGCTGGTGGCGTTGGAGGAGGCGATTCTCAACCGGCGCATGGAGGTTCTGCGTGCGACTGTGCCTTCGCCGGTTTCGCCGGTTTCGCCGGCAGCGCCGCTCCCGTCGGTGCCCGCTCCTGGGGGAACGGGTTCGGTGGTCGGGGCGTCGTTCGTCGGGCGTGAGGCGCAGCTGTCGGCGCTGGTCTCGGCGGCTGCGGAGGCCGTGACCGATGGTGTCCGGGTCGCGTGTGTCACCGGTGAGGCGGGGCTCGGCAAGTCGACGTTGCTGGATCATTTCGGCCGGCGGCTGGAACGTGAGGGGTGGCTGGTGGCCGTCGGCCGCTGTCCGGAGGTTGAGGGTGCGCCGCCCGCGTGGGCGTGGACCGAGGTGCTGGGTGCTGTTGCCGCGTCCGCGTCTGCGGGTGAGTTCGCGCGCGATCTGGCGCCGTTGCTGGCTGATGCGGGGCCGGTGGAGGTTGACGCCACTGCTGGACGGTTCCGTCTGCGGCGGGCCGTGTGGCGGTGGCTTGCGGAGGTCGCCTCGGAGCGTCCGGTCGCGGTTGTGCTGGATGACCTGCATGGGGCGGATGCCGCCACGCTGGAGCTGCTTGGTGGTTGTCTGGGGTTGCGGGCGCCGATCTTGGTGGTGGTGGCGTACCGTGCGGACGAGGGTGGGCGTCTGGGTGAGACGTTGGCTTCTCTGGCGCGGGTGGCGCCTGTGCGGGTGGCGTTGCCGGGGTTGGACGAGGAGGCCGTGGCGCGGCTGGTGCGGGCTGAGTGCGAGGCCGATGACGAGACGGTCGCGGGGATCGCGGAGCGTACCGGTGGCAATCCGTTCTATGTGCGGGAGAGTGCCCGGTTGCTGAGCGGTGAGGGTGCGCTGGTGGCGTTGTCGGAGGTGCCCGAAGGGGTTCGGGACGTGCTGCGTCGTCGGCTCGCGCGTCTGCCGGAGGGTGGGGTGTCGGTTTTGCGGCTGGCCGCGGTGGCGGGCCGGGAGAGTTCGGTGGACGTCCTGGTCAAGGCCGCTGACGTCGATGAGGACGGGGTGTTGGATGCGCTGGACGCGGGTGTCATCGCCGGGCTCCTGGACGAGCCGCGCCCTGGCCTGGTTCGTTTCGTGCACGCCCTGGTGAGGGACACGCTGCTCGCCGATCTGAGCAGGTTGCGTGCCACCCGGATGCATGCCCGGATCGGCGCCGCTCTTGAGGGGAGCGATGACGTCGCGGCGCTGGCCCATCATTTCGCGCGGGCGGGGTCGCCGAAGGCTGTGGGCTACTGTGTGCGGGCGGCCGAGCTTGCCGAGGCGCGTTACGCCCATGATGTGGCGGCCGGTCTCCTGGCCGACGCGGTGGCTCATGCGGCTGGGCCGGAGGAACGCGTGGAGTTGCTGGGCAGGTTGTTGCGGGCGCAGATCCGGGCGGGGGCCGTGGCTGCGGCGCGTGAGACGCGGCGTGCGGCTGTGGAGTACGCGGAGTCCTTGGGGCGCGAGGATCTGATGATCGCGGCGTTCACGGCGTGGACGGAGCCGACGCCGTGGCAAGCTCGTACGTACGGCACGGTGGATCGGCCTGTGGTCGATCGCCTGAGTCGGTTGTTGAAGGGTGAGCTGGTTCCTTCGGTGCGGTCGCGGCTGTTGTCGGCGTATGCGCAGGAGTTGGTCGGCGAGGATGATCCGTCGGTGGTGGAGGCGGCGCGGGAGGCGCTCGATCTGGCCACGGAACCCCGGTTGCGGGCGGCGGCTTTGGAGATCCTGGCTGAGGTTCTGGGTGATGCGGGGCTGTGCCGGGAGCTGGTGGAGATCGGGGTCGAGCACGACCTGCCGGTTTATCGTGTCTCGGGGCTGCTCAATCATGCCGGTGTCGCCGCTGCGGCCAATGATCCTGTGACGATGCGTCGGGTGATCGGGGAGGCTCTGGAGCTTGCGCGCGCGTATCGGATGCGTGAGGCGATCGCCGTCGCGGAGATCACGTTGGCGGGTCTGGCGCTCATCGAGGGCCGGTTCGCCGATGCCGAGGCTCTTTTTGTGGAGGCGGGGGAGGGGATGCGGCGGATCGGGTCGGTGCACGCGACGGGTTTTGTTCAGCTGGCGTTGGCCACGATCTGGCTGAACGAGGGCACGCTGGGTGGGCATCTGGAGGAGGTGCGTGCGCTGCACGCCGTGCTGGGTTCCATGACGTCGGATCTGCTGGCGCTGGCGTTGCACGCCAATGGGTTGGATGCCGAGGCCCGGGAGGTTCGCACGCCGCCTGGCCCGATTCGTCGGGATTTCTTCTTCACGTTCCTCACCTCGTTGCGCGCGATGGCCGTCGTGGCCTTGGGTGACCGGGATGCCGCCGAGGAGGTCTACGAGGTGCTGCTCGTGCACCGTGACGGTCCTCCGGCGGGTGCGGAGAGTCTGTCGATGGCGCTGCGCCCGGTGGCTCACACCCTTGGTGAGCTGGCTGTCTTCCTGGGCCGTCCTGGGGCCGCCGCTCACTTCGCCCGGGCCGCCGTCGTCGCGGAGCGGTGGAACGCCCCGCATTGGGCTGCCGAGGCCCGGTCGCGGGCGGCCGCTGTCAGCTCTTTCTGACGGCTTGGCTCACCTGGGCTGGTGAGGTGCGCCAGGGGGCGCCGTGGCCGGGGAGCACCCAGGAGGCGGACAGTCCGGCGAGCCGGTCGAGGGAGGACAGGGCGGTGGCGGGGTCGTCGGTGAAGGGGGCGGGTTGGGGGCCTTCGCGTCCGGTGAGGACGTGGCGGGTGGTCAGCGCGTCGCCGACGAAGATCGCGTCGGCGAGGGGTACGTGGACCGCGACGCTGCCCGGTGAGTGTCCCGGCATGCCGACGATCATCGGCTTGCCGGGCAGGTCCAGGACGTCGCCGTCGGCGATCTCGGTGACTTCGCGGACGTAGCGGGTGCGCAGGCCGTTCTTGCGCAGGGAGTAGGCGAAGAAGCCGAGGGTCGGGCCGAGGCGCATGGGGCCGAGTGCGGTTTTGGGCTTGTCTCCGGTGCGGGTGCGGTCGGCGTCGCCGGCGTGCACGAAGACGGGGACGCCGTGTTCGCTGCGCAGGCGTTCGGCGAAGCCGATGTGGTCGGAGTCGCCGTGGGTCAGGACGAGTCCGCGGATGTCGTCGGCGGTTTTGCCCAGGGTGCGGAGTTCGGCTTGCAGGTCCTGCCAGTGGCCGGGGAGTCCCGCGTCGATGAGGGTGATCCCTTCGTCGGTGTCGACGAGGTAGCAGGCCACGACGTCGTTGCCGAGGCGGTGCAGGTGCGGTGCGAGCTTCATGTGTTTCCCCAGGGGGTTCGGGTTGGGGCGACGCCTTCGACTGCGGGGCGTTGCTCCGTTATGAGAGCAATGCTCTCGCAGATACGTGCTCCAGGTCAAGAGCACTGCTCTCCTTTCGTGCTGTGCGTACAGGCCGGCCGAGTCCCTACCCGGACGGCCCGATCTGACGACAACGCGCCCGCCGGGGAGGCGGTCTCCTTGGCTGGAGGGAGCCGGCTCGGTGAGAATCCATCGTCATGATCCGTGTGCACTTCTCCGACGCCGACCTGCGCAAGATCACGTTCGCCCCGGCCCCCAACGCCTTGTGGGAGACGGTGCTGAGTGTGCGCCTCCTGCTCGGCGCGCCGACGAGCAGGAGCTGGACGCGGCCCGCAGTGCGCCGGCTGTTGCGGCAGGTGGGAGGAAGCCTGGCCGAGCGGGCCGGGGTGCTGGCCCCTCTGGTCCCGCCGCGGAGTTCGGTGCCGGCGTTCCTGCTCCAGCCGGACGCCGGTGACTTCGCCGCCGGCGTCGAGCTGGCCAGTCGCACGCCGAGCTCCTACCTGGAGGTCGACCTGGGCGCTTTGTCGCCCGCCCAGCGGGCGGGGCGCTGGGCGCGGGAACTGGCCGGCGGCAGCCGCGGGGCGCGCCAGACCCTCGCCGACGACCTGCGCAGCTTCTTCGGCTCGTCGGTGGAGCCCTTGTGGTCGCAGATCCAGGCGGAGGCCGGCGCCGACCGGGCCCTGCGCTCGGAGACCCTGCTGCGCGGCGGGGTGGACGCCCTGCTGGCCACGCTGCACCCCGGGTGCCGTTGGCGGCCGCCGACCCTGCACATCCCGGTCGACGGCGATCACGACATCGCGCTGCGCGGGCAGGGGCTGCTGCTGATCCCGTCCTACTTCGCGCCCCGCCCGATGGTGATGGACCGGCCGGACGCGCCCACGGTGCTGGTGTACCCGATCTGCGCCACGGGCCGCTCCGCCGGCGCGGACGACGTGCTGGTGCCTCTGCTGGGCCGTACCCGTGCGGCGGTGCTGGCCACGTTGCGCAGCCCGGCCACCACCACGGTCGTGGCCGAACGCGTCGGTGTCTCCCTCGGCTCGGCCAGCCAGCACACCACGGTCCTGCGCAACGCCGGGCTCGTCTCGACCGTCCGTACGGGCAGCTCGGTCCTGCACACCCTGACGCCGCTCGGCCAGGCCCTCCTGAACGGCTCCCCGCACGCCGGCTGACGGCGACGCCGCCTGGCCGGATGATCGTCGCGAGCCGGTTCAACGTGCGCTCAACGCATTCTCAACACCTGCGGTCATACCTTCGCGTTCGAGCAGAACACCTGATTCGACCTCGAAAGGCAGGCGCTGATGCGTCCCACGAGAACCGCCCTCGCCCTCGCGGCCACCGTCTCCAGCCTGGCCGTGCTGACGGCCGCTCCCGCCGTCGCCGCGCCGGCCGCGCGCAGCCAGGTCACGTCCCAGGCGAGCACCGCCGAGGCCAGGACCGCCCTGGCGAGCTGGCACACCCTGCGGCACGAGGCGCTGGGCCCGTACAAGGGATATTTCTCGACCGCGGAGTGGAAGCGGCCCTCGGGCGTGCGCGTGATGCAGGTCAAGGCCCGCTGCTGGGGCAACGACACGGGGATCAAGGTCGACCTGTGGTTCCTGCGCCGCTGGGGCGGTGGCGAGAAGGTCGCCAAGTCCGGCAGGTGGCGCTGCAACGGCAAGTACGGCATCGTCCGCATCAGCAACGCCGGCCACTCGCAGTACTGGGCGACCTTCTCCCTCGACAAGAAGCACACGGTCGAGTACTGGGTGCAGTACTACAAGTGAACTCCGCCGGAGCGCGTGAGCTCACGGGTCGCGGTCGCCTCTATCCTCATGGGATGGCTCTGCGTGATCGGCTCGCCGTCGTGGACGCCCTTCTGGCCCGCCCCTTCCCGGAGACGACGGAACGGGAGGGCGCGTCCCGGGAGGCGTGGGAGGGATACCGTTCCAGCGGGCCGCACCACCACGTGTGCTATGTGATGGCCAGCCGTGACTTCTGGGACGACCGTGGCGAGGAGGTCGTCGAGGCGGCCCAGGCGGAGATCGACGCCGCCCTCCAGGAGCTGGCGACCGTCCTGACGACGCGCTGGGGTTCCCCTCGGGAGGTCGATCTGTGGCCGTACGCGGAAGGCGAGGCCGCAGCGCCCGTCCCGCCGCTGGACGAGCTCGGCCCGCTCACCAGCACGATGCTCGTCTGGCGCCGGCCGGACGCGGACCGATGGGTCGCGCTCGCCGTCGGTCAGGCCGATCCGGAGTTCCCCGTCCTGTTGCTCGCGGCCGTGGGCGGGACACCGCTGGACTGACTCGCCGTGCGGCCGACGCGACGAGGGCAGCCCGCCAGGCTGATCAAGGTCAGGGAGGCAGAATCCTCCGGCAACGACATCCCCGCCCATATCCGTGAAGCAGGCGACGAGGGCACACGATCGCCACTTGCGACGAACTGGCGGATGTCGTCGACCTGGAATGGCCGGCCCAGGTCCAGGGGTCCGCTTCTTCGAGTAGGAAGCACGGGGGCAAGGGGGGCCTGCAATGGCGTCCTACCGCCACGGACCGCCTTGTTCATCGGTCACAAGGAATCTGGATCAAGGCTTCGTGGTAGGCGTGAATTCCTGGCAATTCCATTGCCCGTAGACGGAACATCGCCACCTGACGCCCCTGTCCGCGATGGTACGGAACGGCTTTCCGTTGTTGTCAATCTTCAGCGAGCCGCGCTTCCCTTCCGATGTCCAGTCGACGTAGATCTCCCACAGGCAGTCGCAGTCAAGCGTTTGCGGCATCAACATGAAGCTCTCCGGCTTGCTGACGGACACCTTGTAGGGAAATCTGATGGGTGTGATCTCCTTCGTGTTGAAGAAGTCGAGCACGGCCTTTTCGGTGGGCACCTCCGCCGTCAACTTCGGCGGCTGCCTGTCCAGATTCAGGGTCATCCAGCGGAATGCGGGAGGTCCGCCGTTGCATTCCATCTGCACGATTGCGCTCGCAGGTGGAAGAGGCTTGCGCAGAGTGACCTTGGCGCGCATGTCCAGCAAGGTTACTGCCGCCGCCGACGTCCCTTGTATCGTGAACTCAATGGGATTGTTTGAAATGCCTCCCGCGTTCGCTGTCACCCATTCGCGTACGCTTTCAATGGGGACGTGGCGTAGCTCGACGGGAGTGCGGTGCGCGATCCAATCGGTGCAGTCGGCGGCCAGGTTGCCTACGGAAACCGTGAACGGGGCGGATGCTGTTTTCTGTGGAGTCGGTACCTGAGCCGGCCTTTGTGTGGGGGTGGGAGTGGCTGTCTTTTCATCGGTTTTTGGGATGATTCCGAACTTTGTCAGCCAGCCGATCAGTATTGCGCCCACTACGGCGGCTGCAATGCCTCCCGCTATTCCCCAAAAGCTCGTACCCGACTTCTTCTCTTTCCGGTTGGCCTTGCCCGGCTTGGTTGGCTTTCGTGTAGAAGCATCCCGGACCCGCCGGGGCTTCGGTACTCGCGGGCGTCGTATCATCGCTCCAGCCTCGACCATGAAAGTCTCATCATGCTATCCAGGATCCCCGCTCCCGGCTCCCTTCCTGAAGGGGAATCGATGGTGGGTCTCTCTGGAGATAACCCTTCGATCGCGGCATCAGGCGGGAGGCGTGCTTTCAAGCTTGATGCCCGAATATGCCTGAGTTGCGCGTTTATGGAGGCTCCCAAGCTCCCGGGCCGGCCGATCAACGACTGGAGCCATGAGCCGCGTCTATGTGTGGTGCGGTGCTCAGTGCGTCATCGACGCGGACATCGGTGATGACGCACTGAGCCGTCAGAGCCCATGGTGCACGCCAGTGCCCTCGATTCTGGGGTGCGGGCTCTTCTCGAACCCCCTGCTGGGGGCACGCCCTCGCCGTCCTTCAACGGACCGGTGGCGTGCTTGGCGGGAGTGGTGGCGGGTCAACCGGGCGCCGTCCGCGGGGCGCCGCTCAACGAGGCGGGCCCGCCGGTCAGGCTGGTCTCAGCCGCAGTGCACGTTGTTGAGCTTGACGCTCGTCCACGACGGCGAGATGCCCTCGACGTCGATGCACTGCCCGGCCGCCGAGACGTACACGGGGCCGGCGTAGTACTGGTAGTTTCCGGCGTCGCTGTCCTTGCCGCTGCCGTCGCCCCTGGAGATCACGACGCCCTTCCAGCTCGTGGTGTTGGCGTAGGGGCCGTCGCCGTAGGTGAGTGCGCAGTTCTTGCCGGTGGCGGAGCTGTAGTACACCTCCAGGATGCCGGTGCGGTAGCCGTACTTCTCGATGCCGATGTTGTAGACGCCGACCCGGGTGTAGCCGCTGCCGCAGGGTCCGGCCGCGGCGGCCGGGCCGGCGGTCGCCGCCAGGGTCGTGGTGGCGGTCAGGGCCGCGGCGGCCAGGAGGATCGCCAGCTTGCGTGCTCGCACGAAGATCCCTTCGATTGCCCAGTGTTGTGATCTTGAGTACCACCGGCTCACTTCTGCTACACGCGACTCGTGATCAATGTGATAGTTCGCACAAATCAGCCCGAAGCGGCGCTGCCCCGTGTCCTGCTGAGCGGGTTCCGGCAGGGCCTGGACGTCCTGGCCGACACCTCGTCGGCGCGGGTGCGGCACGAGGTTGAACGGTTGCGTCCGTACGTGCCCGCGACGCTGGACGACCTGGCCCGCGGCGACCGGCGCTCCATCCGCGGCCTGGCCCGGCTGAGCGAGCGGTACTGCCAGGTCGCCTTCGGCTCGCGCCGTACCGCCATGGAGGACACCCTGGGACGTGAGCGCGCCAGGTCGCGATGGCCGACCCCAGCCTGCCGCCCATCGTCGTCGGCCGGCGCGCACGCCCAGGTCCTGCAACGGGCCGGGCTCATCACCAGCACCCGGCACGCCAACATGGTCATCCACCGGCTCACCCGGCTGGGCGGCGACCTGATCCACCGCCGGCAGTAACCTCCTCCGGGGGCCGCGCCCGAAGGCGGCCCGGGGGAGGGGACCAAAACCTCGCATGGAACCTTTCTCCCGCATGCGGATAAGTACCGTCGTGACATCCCTTCCACACGATGAACCCGTCCTGGCAGGTCCTCCGGCGGACGCGCGAGCGCCGCTCCGGGCGGACGTCCCGGCACCGGTCCAGCCGAAGGTCCCCACAGTCCTCGGAACAGCCGTCGAAACCGTCCTCGAAACCGTCCTCGAAGTGCCCGCGCAGGACTCGGCGGTCATCGAGGCGTCGCTGGCCGAGCCGGAGCGTTTCGCCGAGCTGTTCGAGCGGCATGCCGCCGTCCTGCATCGTTACGTCGTCCGGCGGCTCGGGCCCGATCAGGCCGAGGACGTGGTGGCCGAGACGTTCACCAGAGCGTTCGAGAAGCGCCACAAGTACGCCCTGGACCGCCAGGACGCCCTGCCCTGGCTGTACGGCATCGCCACGAACATCATCGGCACCCATCGAAGGGCCGAGACGCGCGGATACCGGGCACTCGCCCGCACCGGGGAGGACCCCGTGGCGGTGGCCTTCGACGAGCGGGTGGTCGCCCGCGTCTCCGCCTCGGAGACCCGCCGACCGCTCGCGGCCGCCCTGGCCGCGCTGGGCAAGGGCGAGCGCGACGTCCTGCTGCTGGTCTCCTGGGGCGACCTCAGCTACGAGGAGACGGCGCAGGCGCTGAACGTGCCCATCGGCACCGTGCGATCCCGGCTATCGCGCGCCCGCCGCAAGATCGCCCACGCCCTGGGCGGCAGCAACCCCACTGACGTGATCGAGGAGGTCTGATGAACGATCTGGACATGGTCCGCGACCTGCGCTCGGAGGTGCGGCAGAGCGAGGCAGGCGATCTGCGTGACGCCCGGCGGCGGATGCTGGCCGCGCTGGCTCCGGAGCCGCCGGCCCGCCGGGTCCGGCGTATGGTGCTGCGGGTGGCCGCGGTGGGCGCGTTCGGCGTCACGATCGCGGCGGGCGTCACGGTGGTGCAGAGCCTCGCCACGGACGGACGGGGGACGGAGACCACCGGCCCCCCGGCGTGGCTGCCGGTGGCGAACGCGCAGACCCTGGCCGAGCACGCGACGGCGGCGGCCGCCGGGCAGCCCGACGTCTACCCGCGAGCCGACCAGTGGCTCTACGTCAAATGGGACACCTACACCTCGCCCAAGCTGACGGCCAAAGCCGCCACGCCACCCGGGGGCGCAGGCCGGACAGAGTCGCGGGAGACCGTCGAGAGATGGACGCGGGGCGACGGCCAGGAACGGGCGATGCGGACCGAAGGCAGCAAGACGATCGAACGGCGCCGGGGCGGGGCGGACCCCCGTCTGCGGTTCGACCCCGCCTACCTGCGCTCGCTGCCGCTGGAGCCGTCCGCCCTGGCCGAACGCCTGAAGAAGGACACCAGCGAGATCGCTCTGCCGCCGGCGCGGGCGGTGTCCCGTCAGATCCTGAGCATCCTGGAGGAGGGCGCTCCGGCGGCTCGCCTGCGGGCCGCCCTCTACACCGTCCTGTCCCGGCTGGACGACGTCGGCGTGGAGACGGTGCGCGATCTGCTGGGCCGGCAGGGCGTGGCGATCTACACCCGCGACGACGACGGGGTCCGTCAGGAGGTCATCATCGACCCGACCACCTTCGACCTGCTCGGGGCGCGCCGCGTCTACGTCGGCGGGGCCACGTCGCCCGACCCGTACTACAGCGGGTTGCCCGAGGGTGAGGTGATCACCTCCAGGGCCCGGGTGTCCGTCGGCATCGTCGACGAGGCGGGCGACCTTCCGTAGTCGAGCCCCTGGCCGGCGCCCGTGACGAGGGCCGGGCACCGGCCGCCGGGCTCAACGGGAGTCGGGCCCGCAGCGGCGCCGCGGCGGGCTGCGCCGCAGCGCCGCTGGCGACGCCGAGATCCCGCTGCGGCTCAGAATGGGCAGGACCCGCCACGAGAACCCCCGCACCGCCATGCCGCCACGTCAAACCCGCCGCCGTACGCACTGACCAAGCTCAACGCGCCCGCGTGTACGTGGTGTCAGCTTCCTGGAGCCCGGAGCGTGCACGGTGACCTCAGGCCGGGAGCAGGGCGGACAGGTGGCGCAGGGCGCGGGCGGTCGGGGTGTCCGGGTCGGCGGTCATGAAGACGACCTGCTGGTCGTCGTCCGGGATGGGGAGGACGTCGCAGTTGATGCGCAGCGGGCCGAGTTCGGGGTGGATCATGGTCTTCGTACGGTGGCCGGGGGCGCGTACCGGATTGGTGGCCCAGATCTGGTCGAACTCGGCGCTGCCCGCCCTGAGCTCGGCCAGCAGGGCGGCCAGGGCGCGGTCGCGAGGGTAGCGGTCGGCGGCGGCGCGCAATCGGGCCACCGCGTACTCGCCGAACTCCTCGTGGCCCGTGGTCAGCACCTCCTCGCGGAGCAGGAAGCGCCGCCGGGCCAGGTTGGGCCGGTCACGGAGGTTGCCGAGCAGTGCTTCCGCGAGCGGGTTCCAGGCGATCACGTCGTAGGTGGCCGCGGTGACGACGACGCCGGTCTGCGGGAGGCGGTGCAACAGGCCGGCCACGTACGGACGGACCGTGCGCGGCGGTGCGGCGGGCGGCTGCGGGGTCACGCCGGCCAGGCGGAACAGGTGTGTCCGCTCGGCGGGCGCGAGCCGCAGCGCGCCGGCCAGGGACTCCAGGATGCGCGGCGACGGGCGTGGCCCGCGGGCCTGCTCCAGCCGTACGTAGTAGTCGACCGACATGCCGGCCAGGTCGGCGACCTCCTCGCGGCGCAGGCCCGGCGTGCGGCGACGGGGTCCGGCGGGCAGGCCGACGCCGTCGGGGCGCAGTGCCTCCCGGCGGTCGCGCAGGAACCGGGCCAGTTCGCCTCTTGCCATTCTGTACCTCCCTGGTATCGATTGTGCCTGGATCGACCGGCCCGCCCGCGGGCACCCTCGATGGCATGGACAACTCGATCGCACTGGTCACCGGCGCCAACAAGGGCATCGGCAAGGAGATCGCGCGCCTGCTCGCGGGCGCGGGTCTCACCGTTTACCTCGGCTCGCGCGACGCCGCGCGCGGTGAGCGCGCCGTGGAGGAGATCGGCGGCGGCGCCCGCCCGCTCGTCCTCGACGTGACGGACCCCGCGAGCATCGCCGACGCCGCGAGCCAGGTGGACACGCTGGACATCCTGGTCAACAACGCCGGCATCTCCGGCGAGGACAGAACGCCCGATCTGGAGGATATCGCCACCTTCCGCCGCATCTACGAGACCAACGTCTTCGGGGTCGTCGCGGTCACCAACGCCTTCCTGCCGGCGCTGCGCCGCTCCGCGCACCCCCGGATCGTGAACATCTCCTCCGGTACGGGCTCGCTGACCTGGGCCACCGGGCCGCAGTTCCCGCACCAGGGCGCCTACGCCGCCTACCGCTCGTCCAAGTCCGCGCTGAACGCGCTGACCGTGTTCTACGCCCACGCCCTGGCCGGCGACGGCGTCAAGGTGAACGCGCTGGCGCCGGGCCTGCGCCGCACCGACCTCAACGCCACGGCGGCGGGCGGCGGCGATCCCGCCGAGGCCGCGGCGGGCGCGGTACGGCTGGCGCTGCTGGCCGACGACGGGCCCTCCGGGCAGTTCCTGTCCTGGGACGGTACGCCCGTGCCATGGTGAGGGCTGGATCACCGAGCGCGGACGCCGACCGAGCCCACCACGACTTAGTAATCGGTACCGTATCGTTTACTAAGTGACTGACACCGTGCTCATCGCGGGCGCCGGCCCCACCGGGCTGGCCCTGGCCGTCCACCTGGCCCTGCACGACATCCCCGTCCGCGTCATCGACGCCGCCCCCGCCCCCGCCACCACCTCCCGCGCCCTCGGCCTGCAACCACGCGGCATGGAGGTCCTGGAACGCATCGGCGCGCTCGGCGACCTGCCCCAGCGCTCCCGGTCCTCGCTCACCATGTCCTACAACGAGGGCAGGCGCACCGTGCTGCGCCTCCACGTCGGCCAGGCCGTCGCCGACCAGCCGAAGCAGGCGCTGCTGATCTCGCAGGCCGAGGTCGAGGGCACGCTGCGGCGACGTCTGGCCGAACTGGGCGGCCAGGTGGAGTGGGACACCCGCCTGGTCGCGGCCCGGCAGGACGACGCCGGCGTCACCGCCACCGTCCGCCCGGCCGGCGGCGCCGAGCGCCCGATCCGGACCCACTGGCTGATCGGCTGTGACGGCGCGCACAGCACCGTACGCGGGCTCGCCGGCATCGGCTTCCCCGGCCGCAAACTCCTCGAACGCCTGCTGATGGTCGACGTGCGGGCCCGGTGGCCGCTGGACGGGAACGGCAGCACGACCTGGATGGAGGCCGGTCACATGCTGTCGGTCACCGCGCTGCCCGACGACACCTGGCGGGTGTTCACCGAACCGCCGTCGCAGCTGCCGGACCAGCTGTCCGAACGCGAGATCGGCGACCGGGTGCTGAGCGAGTTCTCCCGCCGCAGCGGGATCGGCCTCGACACGGTCACCGACATCCGCTGGGCCTCGGAGTTCCGCATCCACCGGCGGCTGGCCGACGCCTACCGGCGCGGCCGGATCCTCCTGGCCGGCGACGCGGCGCACATCCAGAGCCCCACCGGCGGCCAGGGACAGAACACCGGGCTCGGCGACGCCGAGAACCTGGCCTGGAAGCTGGTGCTGGTCGCCCGGGGCCGCGCCGGCCGGCGGCTGCTCGACACCTACGAAGGCGAACGCCGGCCGCTGGCCCGCAAGGTCCTGCGCGCCACCAGCACCGCCGTGGGCATCATGCTGCCGAACGCCCCCTGGAAACGTCTGCTGCGCGACCACGTCGTCCTGCCGGTCGTGCGGCTGCCCGCCGTGCAGCGCCGGCTGTGGCTGGCCGCCTCCCAGCTCGGCGTCAGCTACCGGGGAGGACCGCTGGCCGCCGCCGAGCACCGGTGGTCGCCCGGACTGCGTCCCGGCGACCGGATGCCCGACCTCGCCTGCCGGCGTCCGGACGGCAGCGGCACCACCCTGCACGCCGCCATCCGCGGACGCTGGGTCGTGCTCGCCGACGATCGGCACGTCGCCGCCCGCCACGCCGAGGCCGCCGCGGCGCGACTGGGCGCCGACCTGGTCCTCGCGCTCACGCCGGTGGAGCCCGGCTCGCCCGACGTGACGCTGATCCGCCCCGACGGGCACATCGGTTGGCGTCACCATCCGGCACCCGACAGACTGACCACATGGCTGAACCAGGTGCTGTGGCCGGCGTAGAACGCCACGGCCGTCCCCGCGATCCGGGAAACGACGCCGCCATCCTGGAGGCGGCGCTGGACCTGCTGATCGAACGCGGCGCGGCGGGCACCAGCATGGAAGCGGTCGCCCAGCGCGCCGGCGTGGCGAAACTGACCGTCTACCGGCGCTGGCGGGCCAAGGAGGACCTCCTGATGGCCGCCCTGGAGCACGCCCGCGCCCCCGACATCGACGCCGCCCCGGCCGGGCGGTCGATCGACGAACTGGTCCGCTCCGTCGCCGAGCTGCTCAGCCGTCCCCGCTTCCGCGCGCTGATGGCCCGCGTCATCGGCGCCTCGGTCGACTACCCGAAGCTCGTGGCCGCCTACACCGAGCGCTACCTGCGGCCACGCCTGGACGCCGTGGCCCAGGTCGCCCGGCAGGCCGTCGAGGCCGGTCACCTTCCGGCGGGCACCGACCCGGGCATCGTCCAGGACATCCTGGCCGGCTCGATCGGATCCGTCCTGCTCCAGCACGCCGACGACGTGACCGCCGCACAGATCGAGCGCCGGTTGCGGGCTCTGCTGGACCACATCGGATACCGGCCCTGACGCCGCGCCCGCCCGGCCGCCGGCGCGGTCATCCCCGCAGGTGGCGGGGGAGAAGACCATCGGGGCGGGATCTCAGCCGGGCAGATCGTCGCGGCCCACGAGCCCGTTCTCGTAGGCGTGGATCACCGCGTGCACGCGGTCGCGCAGGCCCAGCTTCTGCAGGACGGCCCGGACGTGCGACTTCACCGTGTTCTCGCTCAGCACCAGCTCCGCGCGGATCTCGGCGTTGGACCTGCCGCGGGCCAGCAGGCCGAAGATCTCGACCTCGCGCGGGGTGAGGCCGTCCAGGGCCGCCGTCCTGCGCATCGGCGTCTGCCGCAGCAGGCCCAGGATCGTCGCGGCCACCCCCGGGGCCAGCGCCGCCGTGCCGGACGCGACGTCGCACACCGCCTGGGCCAGCGCGGCGGGCCGGACGTCCTTGGTCAGGTAGCCGCTGGCGCCGGCCCGGACGGCCGCCACGACCAGCTCGTCGTCGTCGAACGTCGTCAGCATGAGCACCCGGGTCGCCGGAGCGATCCGCACGATCTCCGCCGTGGCGGCGACGCCGTCCAGGCGCGGCATGCGGATGTCCATCAGCACCACGTCGAGGCGGTGCCGCCGGACGACCTCGACCGCCTGGCCGCCGTCGGCGACGTCGTGGGTGACCTCGATGCGTTCGTCGGCCGACAGGACCGTGCGCAGCGAGGCCCGCAGCAGCTCCTGATCGTCGACGAGCATGACCCGGATCGCGTTCATGCCCCCTCCTTCGTGGGGAGCCGCGCCCGCAGCACCCATCCGTCGTCCCCGTCGTCGATCGACAGCGTGCCGCCCGCGGTGCGCACCCGTTCCTCGATGCCCATCAAGCCGGTCCCCTGGCCGCGGGCGCCGCGAAGCGCGCTGCCGCCGTCGTCGCGGACCTCCACCACCATCTCGGCCGGGCTCCAGCGCAGGCTGACGCTCACCGCAACCGGCGGTTCCAGGTGGCGCAGCGCGTTGGTGATGCCCTCCTGCACGGTCCGCACCGCCGCGACCTCGGCGCTGAGGCTCAGCGGCCGCCGCTCGCCCGCCTCGGCCAGCGTCACCGCGTGCAGCGGGCTCGCCGCCGAGGCCACCAGGTCGGGCAGCACGTCGAGCGAGATCGGCACCCGGCCGGGCCGGGACCCGGCGCGCGACGCCGCGCCCACGGCGGACGGGCCCACGGCGGACGGGCCCAGGGTGGCCAGCATCGCGCGCAGACCCTGGTGGGCGTCCCGGCCGGTCTCGGCGATGTCGCCGAGTTCGCGCCGGGTCGCCGCATCCGCCGTCGTCACCGCCGCGGCCTCGATCCGGGCGACCATGACGGTGACCGTGTGGGCGATCACGTCGTGCAGGTCGCGTCGGATGCCGGCCCGTTCGCCGGCGAGCGCCGCGGCCAGCCGTTCGCCCTCGGCCCGTCGGGCGGCCTCCCGCCTGCGCCGGACCAGCAGGGCCGCGAGCCACACCCCGCCGACCACGAGCATCAGCGGCCCGCCCTCGGCCAGGCGGGCCCACAGCGGGCCGGCGGGCAGCCGCGCCCACCCCACCACCTCGCTCAGGACGATCCCGAACGCCGCGACCGCCAACGCCGTCACCGAGGACCTGACCGGGACCAGGCCGGTCAGGCGCCACAACGCGAAGGGGAAGCACACCGCCGAGGGCAGCAGGTGCAGCGACCATCCCGGGGAGGGCGTCAGCACCAGGACGAGCATGGCCAGCGCGCCGATCGCGTACCCCGCCCACGGCCGCCCGGCGGCCACCCCCGCCCCCGCGTGGAGCAGGACGGCGGCGCCCGCCGCGGCCAGGACCTGCCACCAGGCCGCGCCCAGATACCAGGCGCCCACCAGGATGATCACCGTCAGGAGCGCCGGGACCGCGTGCGCCGCCACCGTCGTGGCCGGCCAGGCGCTCCGGCGCAGAGGGGCTGTCACGGTCGGTCGTCGCCTTCCGGTGGGCTCGTGGTGGGGGAGCCGTGCCCGGCTCGACCTGCCACAGGATAGCCAGCGGCCGAGCGGGACGGGTGACGGGCGCGTCGCCCGCTCCGGCGGCGGGCGAACGGATCACGAGTCTGGACATTCGGCAGATACGCCCGAGCACGCATGGATAGGCTGCCACAACTTGATCACCGACGAGGGAGCATGGTGGCCGCGCAGACACAACCAGGGCGTGTGATCGGCGGACGGTACCGGCTGGAGTCCGTCCTGGGCGGCGGAGGCTTCGGACGGGTCTGGAAGGCGCACGACGAGTCGCTCGACGTGTCCGTGGCGGTGAAGGAGGTCCGGCTCCCGTCGGCCACCTCCGACGAGGAGCACGCGCAGCGGCTGCGCCGCGCCGAGCGGGAGGCGCGCAACGCCGCCCGGCTGCGCTCGCACCCGCACATCGTCACCGTCCACGACGTGGTGATCGAGGACCAGGCGCCGTGGATCGTCATGGAACTGGTCGACGGCGGCACCCTCGCCGAACTGATCGCCCGGGACGGCCCCCTGCCGCCCGGCGCCGTCACGTCGGCCGCCAGGGGCCTGCTGGACGCCCTGGGCACGGCGCACGCCTCCGGCATCGTGCACCGGGACGTGAAACCGGCAAACGTGCTGATCGCCCGGGACGGCCGCGTGCTGCTCACCGACTTCGGCATCGCCGTGCAACAGGGCGACACCGCCCTCACCGGGAGCGGCGGGCTGATGGGCTCGCTGGAGTACATCGCGCCGGAACGGTTCAACGGCGTGGACGGCGGCGGCGCCGGCGACCTGTACTCGCTCGGGGTGACGCTGTACCAGGCGCTGGAGGGGGTGTCCCCGTTCCACCGGGACACCCCGACGGAGACGCTCACCGCGGTGCTGCTGGGGGAGCCGCCCGTGCCCCGCGACGCCGGCGGCCTCGGGACGCTGATCACCCGCCTGCTGGACAAGACCCCGGCCAACCGTCCCACCGCCGCCGAGGCCCTGGCGATGATCGACGCCCTCGGGCAGCCTCGCGTGCCGGACACCCCTCCGCCCCCGGCCGGCCCCCGCTCCGTGCCGCCGCGGCAGCCCTTCCCGGACACCGGTTCCGCTCCGGCCGGCCCATCGGCGCGCACCGAGAACGTCCCGCCTCCGCCGCCGCCCACGTTGCAGGAGCAGGCGCCCGCCTTGCCCGACCAGCCGCGCGGGCCGCGGAACCGCAAACTGCTCATCGCGGGCGGCGCCGGGCTCGCCGTGGCGATCGCCGCGGTCGCCGTCGTCGTGGCCACCTCGGGAGAGGGCGGTCAGACCCCGCAGGCGGGCTCGTCCGGGGCGGCGGAGCGGACGGCGTCCGCCGCCGAGCAGCCCGGCACGAAAGGCCAGGGGATGCCGCCGGGGTGTGAGAACCAGACCGGCGTCATGGAGAAGTGGACGCAGGTCCCGGTCAGCGGAACGGTGCCGCTGCCGCCGACCGAGAACCTCCTCAACGAGATCCTCGATCTGCAGCAGGCCAACCTGGCCAAGGCGGTTCGCCCGGCGCTCAAGGCCGCGCTCCAGAACGACATCGACACCGCCGGGAAGGCGCTCAAGGCGCTTCGCGCCGACGACGTCGACACGTACCGGCAGGCGGTGACGAAGGACAAGCTCGGGCACCTGACCGAGATCTCCGACGCGTGCTTCTTCAACGATCTGGGCCCGTCGCAGTCCTCGGGGTGACCTGGGGGGCAGAGGAGCCGTCGTCATCGGGCCGGGAGGCTGCATCGGCGACGACGGCCGGCCGCCGACCCGGGGGCGGCGATCAGGAGCGCTTGCGGTAGACGGCCATGGCCCAGCGGACCGGGCGGTTGGCGTCCTCGCCCCAGATGCCCGCCCGGACGGTGACGGTGACCCGCCTGCCCTCCGGCACGGCCAGCTCGGTCATCGCCATCGGGTACGGGCCGCTCGTCCACTGGCCGCAGGTGACCGTCCCCTCGTCGCCGCCCTCGATCCGGTACGTGAACCACATCCGCCTGGCCAGGTCACCGGCGCAGAGCGCCTCGACGCCCATCCTGCGGCCGTCGCCCCGGACCGTGACCGTGGCCGTCCCGTCCTGCGGCCAGATCCGGTCCCGCGTCGCGCCGGCCAGCTCCCAGCTCGCCAGCCGCTCGGGGAAGGCTCTGAGAGGTTGGGGATCGACCGGCCGCGCGGGAGGCGTCCATTCGTAGACGGCCAGGCTCCAGACCGCCTCGACGGGCTCCGGGGTCACGCACGGCGCCCCCTTCTCCGCACGCGTACACCCCCCGCCCCTGGTGGTCGTGTCGAACGTCACCGTGACCTGGCCGGCCCCCGCGGGCACCAGCAGCGGGACCAGCTCCATGCCCTTCGGGCAGGGGGAGAAGGACGGGGAGGCGCCGGCGGCGCGGCCCGGCACGGAGATCCTCGGCGCCGTGGCGCCGAACGAGCCGTCGCACAGCGCGGCCACGTCCAGCGGCCTGCCGGTGACCGGGATCGTGACCGACGTCTTGCGCGCGCCGTCCGTCCTGACCGTCGCCGTCGCCAGCCGCCGGTAGCCGGTGCCGTCGCGGGCGGTGAAGCGTTCCGGCAGCTCCCGGGCGGGCGCGACGGCGGAGGCCGAGGTCGCGGGCTCGTGCCGCGGCACGGCGCCCCCGGGCAGCAGGGAGAGCACGGCCGCGCCCGCGGCCACCGTCGCGGCCACCGTCGCGGCTGCGGACGCCAGGACCCTGCGCCGCCGGATACGCCGCACCCGGCGGCGGACGAGCTCGTGGCGGTCCGGGATCGCGGGCGCGGGGCCCTGCGCCCGCTCCCGCAACATCTCACGCAGGTCCTGCACGCTCATCGGCACTCCTTCACGATCGACTCGTCCACGCGCAGCTTGGCCAGCGCCTTGGCGGTCTGGCTCTTGACCGTGCCGTCATGGCAGCCCAGGATCCTGGCCACCTCCTGCACCGACAGGTCCTCGTAGAACCGCAGCACGATCACCGCGCGCTGTCTGGCGGGCAGCCTTCCCACCGCCTCCCACAGCTCCTCCCGTCCGGACCGCTCGGCATCGGGCGTCCCCTCGTCGGGCAGCGTGCCGCTCGGCACCTCGCCGCGCCATCGGCGCCGCCACCACGAGGTGCAGGTCGTCACGAGGACCCGTCGCACGTACGCCTCGGGCTCCTCGATGCGCGACCAGGCGAACCACGCCTTGGCCAGGCACTCCTGGAGCAGGTCCTCGGCCGTTCCCCAGTCGCGGGTCAGCAGGTACGCCGTCCGCAGCAACCGGTCGGACCGCGAGGCCACGAAGTCGTCAAAGAGCTTCCTGTCTGGCACACACGTACTGACGCGGTGCCGGCGCGATCAGGTTGCCTCGCCGTTCCCGCCTTCTCTGACGCGCCTTGGGCGGCGGAGGACCTCATCGTGCCGGTCGGCATCGGTGAGTACAGCGAGAGCCGGACCACCGGGATCCTGCGCCTCGGTACGGCCGCCTCCGATCTGACCACGACCTTCCACCGGACCGACGTCCCCGAAGACCTGAAGAACGTCAGCGAGCCGACCGGAGGGACGTTCCCGCCGGCAAGGCGGAAGTGCTGCGGGAGCGGTACCGCTCGGCACGGGTCTCGTGGCAGTTGTGGGTCGGGCCGGACCGGCTTCCCCGCCGGGTCCGTCTCGTCACGGCCGACCCCTCGGCCGGGGAGGGCGTGCCCAGGAGCAGCGTGACCGAGATCGACTTCACCGACTGGGGCAACGACGTGCCCGTCGAGCCGCCGCCGCAGGACCAGGTCCATGAGAGCGGCAGCTGTCTCGCCCCGGAACCGCACTGAACACCCGGGCCGTGCCGAATGCATCCTGGGCGTGACGTTTCCGTCCGGTGCCGGTGAGACGGGGGTCACGGGGACGCGGGCGGATGCGCCGACGCAGGTTCCGGTCCCGCCGAATGGCGGTGACGCCGCCGCCCCTATCGGGCGTCGCCGAGTCGGTCGCCGCCGGCCGATTCGCCCTTCAGTGGGCCCGGAATGCCGGACTTTCCCTGCCCGATTGTCCGGCCTGACGGCCGATTCTTGCATGTGGATGGGTGTGACCAGCGGTAACAGAAATGTCGGTATACCTACCGATGAACATACGTATTTTCGAGCAGTCAACGAGCGCTTAGCGTCTGGCGGCACAAGGCGAAACGGTTCGCTTGCTGTTTCCGTCACCCTTTATCACCCCCCCATGCCCCCTTTCACCTCCCGCGACCCAGGAGACCCCTGACCGCGTGGTGACCCGCGCACGCCCAAAGGCGGCAACGGCCCGAAGGGAGCCTGCCGAAAGGAGCACCACAGCGTGAAACGCAAAGCCTTACTCGCGGCGGTCGCCGGCCTGGCCACGGCCGCGACCCTGACGCTCCCCGCGTCTCCCGTCAGCGCCGCCCCGCCCGGAGTCACCCCCGGACAAGACCTCGGCGCCACCGCATCAGCGGCGGCAGACCCCGCAGCGGTCGCCGCAGCGGTCGCCGCGGCGGTCGCCGACCGGGCGGTCTCCAGCCAGCTCGACAACCTCAGCAGAGGCCCCGACGAGGCCTACAGCCGCCTCAGAGTCACCCCCGGCGCCGGCGACATGTTCTACGTCGCCTACGAGCGCACCTACAAGGGCCTGCCCGTGATCGGCGGCGACGCCGTCGTGGTCACCGACGCCGCCGG